>DBMG01000159.1:68204-84181 GCA_002304785.1 Candidatus Accumulibacter sp. UBA704
GCCGAGGCGCTGGTCGCCACCGCCATCGGCCTGTTCGCCGCAATCCCGGCGGTGCTGGCCTACAACCGTTTTTCGCACGACATCGACCGTCTGGCGACGCGTTTCGAATCGTTCATGGAAGAGTTCTCCAACATCTTGCAACGGCAGATGCGGTAAGCGGGAGAAGCCATGCGCCAACGCCGCCTGAAAAACGAAATCAACGTCGTCCCCTACATCGACGTGATGCTGGTGCTGCTGGTCATCTTCATGGTGACCGCGCCGATGATGACCACCGCCAGCATCGACGTGCCGTCGGTCGGCAAGGCCGCGCAGGCGCCGGCCGAAGCGCTGCAGGTGAACATCCGGGCCGACCAATCGATATCCCTCACAGTTCCCGGCAGAAAAGAACAGCTCGGCATGAACCGCAGCGAGCTTTCGGCGGCCATTCTCGACGCTCAGCGCAAGAATCCCGATCAGCCGGTGCTCATCGTCGGCGACAAGAACGTCAAGTACGAAGCCGTACTCGGGGTCATGGACGACCTCCAGCGCCAGCAGGTCAAGCGCATCGGCCTGCTCGTCCAGCCGACCGGCAAGTAACCTGCCCAACCAAACAAGCGACAGTGGACGATCTTTCCCCGCTCACACCCGAAGAAAAGCCCAACGCCACGGCGCTGATGTTGTCGGCCGCGGTGCACCTGCTGCTCGTCGGCGCCCTGTTCCTCGGTGTGCAGTGGAAAAGCCAGGCGCCTTCATCGGTCGCCGTGGAAGTCTGGCGTTCGGCCCCGGCTCCCGTTGCTGTAGCCAAACCTGAACCCGTCCCGGAGCCTCCGCCGAAACCTGAACCCAAACTCGAGCCGAAGCCGGTTCCCAAGGTTGAACCGACACCACCGGTCAAGCCCGACATCGCCATTAAGGAAGAGAAGAAGAAGGAAGAACCGAAAAAGCCGGAACCAAAGAAGGAAGAGCAAAAGAAGCCCGAGCCGAAGAAGGAAGAACCGAAGAAACCTGAGCCGAAGCGCGAGGTTTCCGATTTCCAGAAGCAACTCGAACAGGAACTGAAGGACGCCCAACGCCAGAAGGCGGCGGCGCAAGAGGCGCGAGATCAGCACGCCCGCGCCGACGCCGAACTCAGACAACTCGGCCAGATGAGGGCGGAACAGGCCGCGCTGGGGCGTTCTCGCGCACTTGCCGACTACACCGCCAAGATCGCCCAGAAGATTCGCGGGTATATCGTCCTCCCCAACAACATCCAGGGCAACCCGGAAGCGATATTCGATGTAACCCAGCTTCCTTCGGGTGAAGTCCTGAGCGTAAAGGTCAGAAAATCCAGTGGAAACAGAGCATTGGATGAAGCAATCGAACGAGCGATTCTCAAG
This sequence comes from Candidatus Accumulibacter sp. UBA704, assembly GCA_002304785.1. GTDB lineage: Bacteria > Pseudomonadota > Gammaproteobacteria > Burkholderiales > Rhodocyclaceae > Propionivibrio. The sequence continues at coordinate 69,560 of DBMG01000159.1, forward strand.
TCTTCCCCTCTGCCGAAACCCGATGATCCGAAACTTTTTGAGCGCGAACTAAAGATTCCCTACCGCCCAAAAGATGAGTAGCAATTCCAGGAATTACCTTTCGTTACAGTCCCTTCGCGCAGCGAGGGGATATAATCGCCCATTCTTTTCCGGAAGCCTGCGTCCCATGTTTCGACCCTCGCTCTCATTGCGCGGCCTGAGCCTGATCGCATGCAGCGTTCTGGCCTTTTCGATGCTCTCGACAACTCCTGCAAACGCCGAACTGACCATCGAAATCACCGGCGCCGGTGCCAATCGCATCCCGGTTGCCATCGCCGATTTCGGCGGCGAACCCGGAAGCTCGCGCGCGCTCACCAGCGTCGTGCGCGGAGACCTCGAACACAGCGGCCTGTTCCGCATGATCGACACCACCGGCGTAGCCATCACTGAAACGACCAGCCCGGCTTATGCCGACTGGAAGAACCGCGGCGCCGACGCACTCGCCGCCGGGAGCATCGGTCCGAGCGGCGATGGCCGCCAGGAAGCCCGTTTCCGGCTTTACGACGTCACCCGGCAGGCACCGCTCGGCGGCGCCGCGTTCGTAACCTCTTCCGCCATGCTGCGCGCCGCCGGGCACCGTATCGCCGACGTCATCTACGAGAAACTGACCGGCGAACCGGGTGTCTTCTCGACGCGTATCGCTTATGTCGTCAAGAGCGGCCCTGCTCTCTACGAACTGCACATCGCCGACAGCGACGGCCAGAACGCGCAGGCGGCGTTGAAATCCCGCGAGCCGATCATCTCTCCGACCTGGTCGCCCGATGGCACGCGCCTCGCCTACGTGTCGTTCGAGAACAAGAAGCCGGTGATCTACGTACATTCGCTGGCCAGCGGGCAGCGCATCGTGGTCGCCAATTTCAAGGGGTCCAATTCCGCGCCGGCGTGGTCGCCGGACGGCCGCAAGCTGGCCGTGACGCTGTCCAAGGACGGCGGATCGCAGATCTTCACGATCAACGCCGACGGTTCCGGCGTGCAGCGCCTGACGACGAACTCGGGCATCAACACCGAGCCCTTCTTCGCGCCGGACGGACAGACGATCTACTTCACCTCCGACCGCGGCGGCAGCCCGCAGATCTACCGCACCAGCCTGAACGGCGGCGACGTCCAGCGCGTGACGTTTGAAGGCAGCTACAACGTTTCCCCGCGCATCTCGGCCGACGGCAAGACCATGGCCTTCATCAGCCGGCGCGAGAATGGTTTCCGCCTGGCGGTGATGGATCTGGCCAGCCGCCAAGTACAGATCCTGACCGATTCGTTCAAGGACGAATCGCCGTCGTTCGCTCCCAACAGCCGCATGATCCTGATCGCCACCGAAATCGGCGGTCGCGGCGTTCTTTCGGCCGTCTCGGTCGACGGGCGCATCAAGCAACGCCTTTCCATCCCGGCCGGCGACGTCCGTGAGCCAGCCTGGGGCCCCTACCTTCGGTAACGGACCTTTTCATTAACCGGACACCATACCTATCGACGCTGGAGATTCACCATCATGAAACGCCTCATCATCCCGACCCTGCTCGCTCTCCTGGTTGCTGGCTGCAGTTCCACCCCCGACACCGCTGAACAAACCGGCGCCCCGGTCGATTCGCGCGGAGCCAACGACGGCAAGATTGCGACCGTCACGGCGGGCAACATGGACAGCCGCAAGCTGCCGCCCGAACTGACCGACCCGAAGAACATCCTGTCCAAGCGCAGCGTCTATTTCGACTATGACAAGTTCGACATCAAGGCCGAATACAAGGATCTGGTCGCCGCGCACGCCAAGTTCCTGAACAACAATCGCCAGTTCAAGATGCTGATCCAGGGCAATACCGACGAGCGCGGAAGCCGCGAATACAACCTCGCCCTCGGCCAGAAGCGCGCCGACGCGATCAAGAAGCAACTGGTGCTGCTCGGCGCGCGCGAAGAGCAGGTGGAATCGGTCAGTCTCGGCGAGGAAAAGCCGAAGAACCCGGGCCAGAACGAGGCCGCCTGGGCGGAAAACCGCCGTGGCGACATGCTCTATAGCGGCGAGTTCTGAAATGCCGGCGCGCCGCTTGCGTTGTAGCTCGGCGATTTCCACGGTAGCCCTGCTGCTGGCCGTTTTAGGCGCGCAGCAGGCGCACGCGGGATTGTTTGATGACGAAGAGGCCCGACGGCAGGTCAACGACCTGTCGATCAAGGTCAACGAGCGCGTCGACACGCTCTCCAAAGCGCAAATCGAACTGCTCAACCAGATCCAGTCCTTGCGCGAGGACAACGCAAAGCTGCGCGGCCAGCTGGAAACACTGCAATACGAACTTGAATCGACCAAGAAGCGCCAGCAGGATTTTTACGTCGATCTCGACGGACGCCTGCGCAAACTGGAGACGGCAGGCGTTGCGGCAGCGGATACCGCCAAGCCCGGCGAAGGCGAAGCGCCTCCGGCCGACGCGGCAAGCAAGAAACCCGCTGCCGACCCCGCCGCCGAAGCGCGCGAATACGAAGCGGCCTTGACACTCTTCAAGGCCAACAAACTGAAGGACGCCGCCAACGCCTTCGAGGCGTTCGCCAAGACCTACCCCGACAGTGCTCTGACCCCCAACGCCTATTACTGGCAGGGCAACGCCCTGGCGGCCCAGCGCGACTGCAAGAGAGCCATCGATGCCTACCGCGTCGTGGTCAACAAGTGGCCCCAGAACCCCAAGGCCCCCGACTCGCTGATCGGGGTGGCGTCATGCCAGCAGGAACTCGGGGACGCCAAGAGTGCGAAAACCACGCTCGAAGCGGTGCTCATCAAGTATCCGGATAGTCCGGCGGCCAGCACGGCCAAACAGCGCCTGAAGAAGTAGGCGAATGACGGTTCGCAGCAGGCCGCCATCGCTGATCGTCAGCGAGATTTTTCATTCCCTGCAGGGCGAAGCTTCGCGCATCGGCCTGCCCACGGTATTCGTCCGTCTCACCGGCTGCCCGTTGCGATGCTCCTGGTGCGATACGGAACACGCGTTTTCCGGCGGACATCGCCTGAGCATTGCCGCGATCCTCGAGAAGGTCGCCGAATACGGGGCGCAACAGGTTTGCGTCACCGGCGGCGAGCCGCTCGCCCAGAAGAATTGCCTTCCCCTGCTCGCCGCCCTGTGCGACGCCGGTTATGAAGTGTCGCTGGAAACCTCCGGCGCTTTGGATATCGCGGACGTCGATCCGCGGGTTTCCCGGATCGTCGACCTCAAGGCGCCCGGCTCGGGAGAATGCGCGCGCAATCGTTGGCAGAACCTGCCGCTGCTGACCCCCCGCGACGAGTTGAAATTCGTGCTGGCCGACCGTGCCGATTACGACTGGGCCGTCGATGCCATCAGGGCACACGAACTGGAGAAGCGCTGCCCGATTCTCTTCTCGCCCGTTCAGGACTCCCTCGCACCGCAAGAACTGGCAGTATGGATTCTCGCGGACCGGCTGCCCGTGCGCTTTCAGTTGCAACTGCACAAGCTGCTTTGGGGTAACATGCGAGGCAAGTAATGCCTTTCCCGAGGTTGCCGCCATGAACACTGAACGCCGCAAGCATTCCCGCATCGCCTTTCACGCGCCGGCGACCCTGGTCCTTCCGGAAAGGGCGATCGACACGGTGGTGCTCGACCTGTCGCTGAAGGGAGCGCTGGTCCGCCTGCCGGCGGGCACCACGGCAACCGACCAGGCCGTCGGCAAGCTGCACGTGCATCTCAACGAAACACTCGCCGAAATCAACATGGAAACCAAGGTGGTTCACGTGGAAGGGCGCTATGCCGGCCTGCTCTGCCTGGCCATCGATATCGACAGCGTCACGCACCTGCGCCGCCTCGTCGAACTCAACCTCGGCGATCCGGCCCTTCTCGAGCGGGAAGTGTCGGCGCTGATCGCCGACTGATTCACACGCCCAGCAGTCGATGCCAGATGCCGTGATCGGCATCGAGTTCGGCCGAGTTTCCCCGCCACGCCACCTGCCCACGCTCGAGAATGGTATGCCGGTTGGCCAGGGCAATCAGCCGCTCGACATACTTGTCGATGACCAGGATGGTCTGGCCGCTGCCGCGCAAGGCATCCAGGCAGCGCCAGATTTCCTCGCGCACCAGTGGCGCCAGCCCCTCGGTGGCCTCGTCGAGAATCAACAGCCGGGGATTGGTCATCAGCGCACGGCCGATGGCCAGCATCTGCTGCTCGCCTCCGGACAGTCTCCCTCCCAGGTTGCCCGAGCGTTTTTCGAGGCTGGGAAAGAAGGCGTAGATCCGGTCGAGCGACCATGGTTCGCGCGCGGCATGCCGGTTGGCGGCGAAGGCCACCAGGTTTTCACGCACCGTGAGGTTGGGGAAAATCTGCCGCCCTTCGGGAACCAGCGCGATGCCCGCGCGACCGATGCGGTCCGGGGTCCAGCCCTCGATGCGCTGCCCGGCAAATCGGATGCTGCCGCCCCCCGCCTTTTCCAGCCCGCAGATCGAGCGTACGGTCGTCGTCTTGCCCATGCCGTTGCGCCCGAGCAGAGTCGCCACCTCGCCTTCGGCCACGGTCAGACTGACGCCGAACAGCACCTGGCTGCTGCCGTAGGACGTTTCCAGGCCTTCGATCTCGAGCAAATGCTCACTCATGCGACCTCGTCTCCCAGGTAGGCGCGGCGCACCTCGGCATCGCCGCGGATGGCCTCCGGACTGCCGCTGGCGATCACCGTCCCGCCGACCAGGACCGAGATACGGTCGGCCAGTCGGAATACGGCGTCCATGTCGTGCTCGACCAGCAGTATCGTCACCTGCTGCGCCAGATGCTCGATCAGCCCGACCATGCGCTCCGATTCTTCCGGCCCCATGCCGGCCATCGGCTCATCGAGCAGCAGGAGCTTCGGTTTGGTCGCCAAGGCCAGCGCCACTTCCAGGCTGCGTTGTTCGCCGTGCGACAACTGCCCGGCGAGGCGATTGGCCATGCCCGAAAGCGACACCTGCGCCAGCAGGGCATGCGCTTCGCCGATGATCGCCGAATCCAGCGAAAACGGCTTCCAGAAGCTGAAGCTCGACCCCCAGTCGCGCACCCGCGACTGCACCGCCATGGCCACGTTGTCCAGCACCGTCAGGCGCGTGAAGATGTTGGTGATCTGGTACGAACGCGCCAGGCCAAGCGTCACGCGCTCGTGCATCGAACGCCTTTCCAGATCGTTCCCGTCGAACACGACTCGCCCGCCATTGCAGGGCAGCGCGCCGGACAGAACGTGAATCAGCGTGGTTTTGCCCGCGCCGTTCGGACCGATCAGCGCATGTACCTCGCCGCGGACCACCGACAGACTGGCGTTGTTGAGCGCATATACGCCGCCGAAGTGCTTGCTCACTCCCCGCACGTCCAGCAACAAATCGAGTTTCTCACTCACGATTGCGCCCCCAGCCGAAGAGTCCGGCGATACCCAGCGGCGCCCACAGCACAACGGCCAGCAGCAACAGCCCCAGCCCGATCTGCCAATGGGGGGTGATCTCGACGAACGCTTCCTCGCACACCAGCAAGAGCACCGCCCCGACAACGCCTCCGAAAACGCTGCCGACGCCGCCGATGACGATCATCACCATCAGGATGCCCGACTGCATCCAGTGCAGCAGGTTCGGGCTGGCCAGTCCGGCCTGGTTGGCCATCAGCGCACCAGCCAATCCGGCCAGCGCGCCCCCGAGCGAGAAACACACCAGCTTGAACGAGAAGACGGGATAGCCCAGCGCCTCCATGCGCACCTCGTTCTCGCGAATGCTCTGGATGACGCGCCCGAAGCGGGAGTGCGCGATCCGGTCGAGCATGAACAGCACGAAGGCCAGGATCGCCAGGACCACGAAATAGAAGGTACTGTCGTCCTTCAGGTTGAGGCTGCCGAAGGCCGAACGTTGCAGCAGGGGCAAGCCGTCGTCTCCGCCCCAGGTTTTCAGCGACACGACGAGATAGAAGACCATCTGCGCAAACGCCAAGGTGATCATGATGAAATAGACGCCGCGTGTGCGCAGGCTTATTGCTCCGACGAAAACGGCCAGCGCGGCGGCCACGCCGGTGGCGGCCGGCCACGCCAGCCAGGCGGAAGTCACTCCCGACTCGGCCAGAACGGCCACACAGTAGGCGCCGGCACCAAAAAACGCCGCGTGACCGAATGACACCATGCCGCCGAAACCGATCACCAGGTTGAGGCTGGTCGCCGCCAGGGCCATGATCAACACGCGGCTGGCAAAGCTGACGTAGAACTCCTGCCCGATCAGGCGCATCCCCCACGGCAGCGCGACCAAGCCCAGGAGCACGAACACGGCGGCAATGCGGCGGCGGGTGGTGGTGGCGTAAAGTCCCATGCGTCTAGGCCCGCGCCGGGAACAGCCCCTCGGGCCGCCAGAACAGAATAGCCGCCATCAGGACGTAGATCAGGACGGACGCCAGCGCCGGCCCGAGACTTGAAGCCACCTCCGGCGAAAACAGCGCGCGCAGCATCGCCGGAAGCATCGCCCGGCCCAAGGTATCGACCAGGCCGACCAGCAGGCTGCCTACCAGCGCCCCGCGGATCGAGCCGATACCGCCGATGACGATCACCACGAAGGCCAGGATCAGAATGCTCTCGCCCATGCCGACCTGTACGGCCAACAGGGGACCGAGCATGGCCCCGGCCAGAGCGCACAACGCCGCGCCGAAAGCGAACACGGCCGTGAACAAAAGCCGGACATTGATGCCCAGCGCCTCGGTCATCTCGCGGTTCGACGCCCCGGCGCGCACCCACATGCCGATCCGCGTGCGTGCGACCAGCACGTAGAGCAAACCGGCGATCAACGCGCCGACACCGATAATCAACAGGCGATACGAGGGATACAGGAAGCCGCCGATCCTCACCGGGCCGGACAGCGCGTCGGGAGCGTTCAGCATCAGGGTCTGCGCGCCCCAGACGATGCGCACGCATTCGTTGGCGATCAGGATCAGGGCGAACGTGGCCAATACCTGCGCCAGATGGTTACGCGCGTACAGGCGCCGCAGCAACACTACTTCCAGCACGACGGCCAGCACGCCGGTTCCGAGCATCGCCACGCCGACCCCGGTAATGAAAGATCCGCTGGCCTGCGTCACCTCGGCCGCCAGATAGGCCCCGACCATGTACAGGGAACCATGCGCCAGATTGATCATGTCCATGATGCCGAACACCAGCGTCAGTCCGGCGGCAAGCAGGAACAGCATGAGACCGAATTGCAGGCCGTTGAGCGCCTGTTCGAGAATGAGCTGGGTCATCGCGATATCCTGTCATCCCGGCGAACGCCGGAATCCAGGCTTCTGGAGCACCATCTGGATCCCGGCTTGCGCCGGGATGACGCGGTACTGGACAGAAGGCCTCACTTCATCTTGCACTGGGCAACATAGGCATCGGCATGGTTGGAGAACACCGTGCCCATCGTCTTGTTGGTAATCCGCCCCTGGTCGTCGCGCCCGATGACACGCAGGTAGTAGTCCTGCACCGGGTAGTGGTTCGTGTTGAACTTGAATTCGCCGCGCACGGACTTGAAGCGCTTGGCCTCCAGCGCCTTGCGCACCGCATCCTTGTCATCCAGCCTGCCCTTGACGTCGCGCACGGCGGCGTCGATCAGCAGCGCGGCATCGTAGCCCTGCGAGGCATACAGTGACGGCAGGCGCCCGAACTCCTTCTGGAAGTCGGCCACGAAACGCTTGTTCTCGGCGTTCTGCATGTCGTGCGCCCAGTGCGACGAGTTGAACATCCCCAGCATCGGCGCACCGACCGCCTTGATCACGTCCTCGTCGGCGGAGAAGCCCGGCGCGAACAATTGCGTATCGGCCGACAAACCGGCGGCGACGAACTGCTTGACGAAGTTGATACCCATACCGCCAGGCAGGAAGAAAAAAACCGCATCCGGCTTGAGCGAGCGGATTTGCGTCAGCTCAGCGGCATAATCGAGCTGCCCGAGCTTGGTATAAACCTCCTCACCGACCTTGCCCTTGTAGAAGCGCTTGAAGCCGACCATCGCGTCCTTGCCGCCGGGATAGTTTGGCGCCACCAGGACGACGTTCTTGAAGCCTTTGTCATTGACGTATTTGCCGACCGCCTCGTGCAGGTTGTCGTTCTGCCAGGCCACATTGAAGAAATACGGATTGCACTGGTCCCCGGCATACTGCGACGGACCGGCATTGGCCGAGATGAAGAAGGTTTTGCTGTCGAAGATCGGCTGCCCCGCCGCCAGCATGATGTTGGAAAAGACGATCCCGGTCATGAAATCGACCTTGTCCTTCTTCAGGAATTTCTCGGTGATCTGTTGCGCCACTTCCGGTTTCTGCTGATCGTCAGCGATGATCACTTCGGCCGGCAGCCCGCCCAGCTTGCCGCCCTGATGCTTGATAGCCAGGTTGAAACCATCGCGGATATCGACGCCGAGCCCGGCGCCCGGCCCGGACAAGGTGGACAGGAACCCGACCTTGACCTTGTCGGCGGCATTGACGGACGATCCCAGACACGACGCGGCAGCCAGGGCAAGAACGAGTTTTGCAAGGCGCATATTCTTCTCCATGAGCGAAACGGGGGCAAAAAGGAAGCTCGATTGTAGCGCACGCAACCCACGGTCCCGGCCAAAAAATCGTTAAAATGCAGCCCGTTACGGACCTTCCCCGGCAAAACCCGCCACACGCACCCCATGAACACTCCAGAATCTTCCTCGCCGCGCCGCGCCGTAGTCCTGCTTTCCGGCGGCCTCGACTCCGCCACCTGCCTCGCCATCGCCCGGGACGCAGGTTTCGACTGCTACTGCCTGTCGCTCGACTACGGCCAGCGCCACCGCACCGAACTCGACGCCGCCGCCCGCGTGGCGCGCGCCCTCGGCGCCAAGGAACACCGCGTCCTGCGCCTGGACCTTGCCGCATTCGGCGGCTCGGCACTGACCGACCAGAACATCGCGGTGCCGACCGAAGGCGTCGGATCCGGCATTCCGGTCACCTACGTCCCGGCGCGCAATACGATCATGCTGTCGCTGGCGCTGGCTTGGGCGGAGGTACTGGAGAGCCGCGACATCTTCGTCGGCGTCAACGCCGTCGACTACTCGGGCTACCCCGATTGCCGGCCGGAATTCGTCACCGCCTTCGAGAACCTGGCCAACCTGGCAACAAAGGCCGGCGTCGAAGGAAACCGCATGACCATCCACGCCCCGCTCATCGACCTGACCAAGGCCGAAATCATCCGCAAGGGCAGCGCCCTCGGAGTCGATTACGGCATCACCATCTCCTGCTACCAGGCCGATGATCAAGGCCGCGCCTGCGGCGCCTGCGATTCGTGCCGCCTGCGCCAAGAAGGATTCGCGGCAGCCGGCGTAGCCGACCCAACCCCGTACGCCAACCCGGCGTAAACAACTACCGGAAGATTCCTCGCGTTGACAGGCCTTGGGCCGGTCACTATAATCCGCGGTTCCTGTTTTTCGGGTCGGTAGCTCAGTCGGTAGAGCAGCGGACTTTTAATCCGTTGGTCGGGAGTTCGAATCTCCCCCGACCTACCAGGACACCTGGTCGGTGTGATAGACTACCGATCGCAATTTCGTGGGGCGTTAGCTCAGTTGGTAGAGCAGCGGACTCTTAATCCGTTTGTCGAAGGTTCGATCCCTTCACGCCCTACCACGAATTCAAAGGCTTGTGCTTAGGCACAGGCCTTTTTCATTTATAGCCGTGGCGACGACGTGGTGAGCACTGGGACGCTTTGCGCGCCATCCCACCCTGCGTTCCTTGAACTCCTCCGAAGACGACGACCCCATCGCGCCACAAACGTGTTCTTGCACCGTCACGTCAGTGAAATCCCGTATTCAAAACGTCACCTGACAGTGGCAAGCTGCCAAGGCGGCTCCGTTCTGCGAGCGCAGTTCGCATCGGCACTAGGCGTTCATGGGCCGAACCCTTCGCGAAGTCTGACGGTCGATACATCCTGGCCCCCCCCTTCATCACGCTGGAGAGCAGAGCATGACCACGAGGGTACGCAAGGTATTGCCGGGAAAGCCCCATCCCCTCGGGGCATCCTGGGACGGTAACGGCGTCAATTTCGCGCTGTTTTCCGAGCATGCCCGCAAGGTGGAATTGTGCCTCTTCGATCCGCGCGGCCGCCGCGAGATAGAGCGGATCGTCATGCCGGAACAGACCAATCACGTGTGGCATTGCCGCCTGCTGGACGCGCGACCGGGATTGCTCTACGGCTACCGGGTGCACGGCCCCTACGAGCCGGAATACGGTCACCGCTTCAACCCGAACAAGCTGCTGCTCGACCCTTATGGAAAATCCATCGAGGGAAAACTGCGTTGGCACGACGCCGATTTCGGCTACAAGATCGGCGCCCGGCGCGAGGATCTCTCGTTCGACTGGCGCGACAATGCGATTCTGGTGCCCAAATCGCGGGTGATCGACCCGCGTTTCGACTGGGGCGACGACCGGCCGCCGGCCATCGCATGGAACGACTCCGTCATCTACGAGTTGCACGTGAAGGGCTTCACCATCCGCAACCCCGAGGTTCCCGAGCCGATCCGCGGCACCTATGCGGCGCTCGCCAGCGCGCCGGTGCTGGCGCATCTGCGCCGGCTGGGGGTGACGGCCGTCGAACTGATGCCCATCCATTATTTCGTTGACGACCGCCACCTGCTGGAGCGCGGGCTGCGCAATTACTGGGGATACAACTCGCTCGGCTTCTTCATGCCGGACCCGCGCTATTCGGCCAGCGGAGACCCGGTGAACGAATTCAAGGCGATGGTGAAGGCGCTGCATTCGGCCGGCATCGAGGTGATTCTCGACGTCGTGTATAACCACACCGGCGAGGGCAACCATCTCGGCCCGACGCTGTGCTTCCGCGGCATCGACAACGCCGCCTACTATCGCCTGATGCCCGACGACCCGCGCTATTACCGGGACTATACGGGCTGCGGCAACACCCTGGACATGACGCATCCGCACGTACTGCAGTTGGTCATGGATTCGTTGCGCTACTGGGTGCAGGAAATGCACGTCGACGGCTTCCGCTTCGATCTGGCGGCGACCCTGGCGCGCGAGGGTCACGAGTTCGACCGGCGCGGAGGATTCCTCGACCTCATCCACCAGGACCCGGTGCTGTCGCGGATCAAGCTGATCGCTGAACCGTGGGACGTCGGCGAAGGCGGCTACCAGGTGGGCAACTTTCCGGCCGGCTGGAGCGAATGGAACGCCAAGTACCGCGACGCGGTGCGTGCCTACTGGAAAGGCGAAGGCGGCCTGATCGGCGATCTGGCCAGCCGGCTGACCGGCTCCAGCGACCTGTACGCGCACAATGGTCGCCGCCCGAACGCCAGCGTCAATTTCATTACCTCGCACGACGGCTTCACCCTGAATGACCTGGTGAGCTACGAGAAGAAGCACAACGAGGCCAACGGCGAGAAAAACCGGGACGGCGAATCCAACAACCTGAGCTGGAACTGCGGCAGGGAGGGGCCGAGCGACGATCCGGAAATCACCTTGCTGCGCGCCCGCCAGAAACGCAACCTGCTCGCCACGCTGTTCCTGTCGCAGGGCGTGCCGATGCTCGTCGCCGGCGACGAGATGGGCCGCACCCAAGCGGGCAACAACAATGCCTATAACCAGGACAACGAGATCAGCTGGGTGGACTGGGCCTTGACACCGGATGATCGCGAGTTGCTGAACTTCGCCTGCCGGATCATCGGCACGCGCAAGCAACATCCGATCTTCCGCCGGCGCAGTTTCTTCAAGCCGCATGGAACGCGCAATGGCGAGAAGAACATCCTGTGGTTCAATCCCGAGGGACTGGAAATGAGCGACACGGAATGGAACCAGGGGTTTGCGCACTGTCTGGGCATGTATCTCGCCGGCGACAACATCGGTGAAGTCGACGAACACGGCGAGCCGATACGCGACGCCAACTTCCTGCTGTTGATCAATGCCTACCACGAGGCCGTGCCGTTCCAGATTCCCGGATTCCAGGGGAACCGACGCTGGCAGGTCGTCGTCGACACTCACGCTTCCGACATGCGCAACGCGGAAAAGCACTACGCGCGCGGCAGCATCTATGCCCTGCAGGGCCGCTCACTGGCTTTGCTGCAGCAGTCTCCCCAGCCGACCATGCCCGCTTCGCCGGAGTCGGCAGCCGTGGCACCGCCTGCAATCATCGACCCATCAAGGACCCGAAAATGAAAAATGACCCTCTCGGCAGCGAATTGAAGCGGATCGCCGACGCCAACCATCACGATCCATTCGCCGTTCTCGGCCGCCATCCCGATGGCGACGGCGTGGTTCTGCGCGCCTTTCTTCCCGGTGCGCTTGAAGTACGCATCGCCGAAGGCGAACGGGTCATGCGCCGCCTGCCGGACAGCGATCACTTTGAATGGCGCGGCGACGGGGGCGACCTGCCGCCGCACTACAGCCTGCTGTGGCGCGACGAATATCAGCGCGAACACGTCGCGCGTGACCCGTACACATTTCTGCCGCAGGTCGGCGACCTCGACCTGCATCTCTTCGCCGAGGGCCGCCACCGCCACGCCTGCAGTTTTCTCGGCGCTCGCGAACACACCGCGGACGGAGTGAGCGGGGTGCTGTTCGCCGTGTGGGCGCCGAACGCCGCGCGAGCCAGCGTCGTCGGCGACTTCAACAACTGGGATGGACGGCGTCACCCGATGCGCGTGTGCGGCGGCAGCGGCGTCTGGGAACTCTTCATCCCCGACCTAGAACCCGGGCACATTTACAAGTACGAGATCCGCAACCGCGACAGCGGGGAAATCCTGCTCAAGGCCGACCCCTACGGACAACGCTACGAATTGCGGCCACGCACCGGGTCGGTCATTCCGGCCCTGGCCACCTATGCGTGGAGCGACGGCGAGTGGATGACGCAACGTCAGCACTACGATTGGCAACACCGGCCGATGTCGGTTTACGAGGTGCACCTCGGTTCGTGGCAGCGTGGTCGGGAAGGCGAATTCCTGAACTACCGCGAGGCCGCGCACCGGCTGGTCGACTACGCGCTGGACATGGGCTTCACCCACATTGAGCTGCTGCCGATCACCGAGCACCCCTACGACCCGTCGTGGGGCTACCAGGTGACCGGTTACTTTGCGCCGACGAGCCGCTTCGGCGAGCCAGACGATTTCCGTTATTTCGTCGACCACTGCCACCGGAACGGCATCGGCGTGCTGCTCGACTGGGTACCCGCCCACTTCCCCAAGGACGCGCACGGACTGGCGCGCTTCGACGGCACCCCGCTGTACGAGCACGCCGACCCGCGCCTCGGCGAACACAAGGACTGGTCGACGCTGATCTTCAACTTCGGGCGCAATGAAGTGAAGAGTTTCCTGCTGTCGAGCGCGATCTACTGGCTCGAGGAAATGCACATCGACGGCCTGCGCGTCGACGCCGTGGCCTCGATGCTCTACCTCGATTATTCGCGCGAGGAAGGCGAATGGATTCCCAACGAGCACGGCGGGCGCGAAAACCTGTTGGCCATCGAGTTCATCCGGGAACTCAACGTGGCCGTGCACCAGCAGTGCCCGGGCGCGCTGATGATCGCCGAGGAATCAACCTCGTGGCCGCAAGTGAGCCGCCCGACCTACGTCGGCGGCCTCGGTTTCGATATCAAGTGGAACATGGGCTGGATGAACGACACCCTGCGCTACATGGCGCAGGAGCCGATTCATCGCCAGTATCACCACGGCATGCTGACTTTCAGCATGCTGTACTGCTTCACCGAGAACTTCATGCTGCCTTTCTCGCACGACGAGGTGGTGCACGGCAAGCAGTCGATGCTGCACCGGATGCCCGGCGACGAATGGCAGCGGCATGCCAACCTGCGCACGCTGTACGCCTATCAGTTCACCCATCCCGGAAAGAAGCTGCTGTTCATGGGCACCGAGTTCGGCCAGGGCAAGGAGTGGGACAGTACCGGCGTGCTCGACTGGTACGTGCTGGAGTATCCGCTGCACCAGGGCATGCAGCGACTGGTCCGGGACCTGAACCATCTCTACGGCAACAAACCCGCCCTGTACCGGAACGAGTTCGACTGGAAGGGTTTTGAATGGATCGACTGTCACGATGCCCAGCAATCCGTGATCAGCTACCTGCGCAAGGGCGACGACGACGAACTGATGGTGGTGGTGCTCAATCTGACGCCAGTGTCGCGCCACGGGTACCGCATCGGCGTGCCGACCGGCGGCGGCTACCGCGAGGTGTTGAACACCGACGCGGCGATCTACGGAGGGAGCGACACGGGCAACGGCCCGGAACTACTGGAGGCGGAAGAAAAGCCCTGGATGAACCGGCCGCATTCGCTCGCGCTGACGCTGCCGCCGCTGGCGGCGATCATGCTGGCGCCGGAAAAATGACAACACGGCGTCACGTCCGGCCGGCGATGAATTCCATGAAAGCATCCGCCGGCATCGGGCGTCCGCAGTGAAATCCCTGTACTTCGTCGCAACCGTAGCCCCTCAGAACATCCAGCACCCGCTGGGTTTCCACGCCTTCGGCAATGGTTCGCAGACCCAGGCTGTGCGCCATCTGCACGATGGCGCGCACGATCGCGGCGTCTTCCGAGTTGTCCATCAGGTCGCGAACGAAAGTCTGGTCGATCTTGAGCTTGTCCACCTCGAAACGCTTGAGATAGGAAAGGCT
>DBMG01000159.1:84201-87653 GCA_002304785.1 Candidatus Accumulibacter sp. UBA704
ATCAGGATCGATTCGGTCAGTTCAAGCTCCAGATGTTCCGGATCGAGGCCGGATTCCTCGAGCGCACGGGCAATCGACTGCTCGATATCGCCGCGCTTGAATTGCACGGCCGAAAGATTGACTGCGACAACCAGCTCCGGATGGCCTGCGCCACGCCATTTCATAGCCTCCCGGCACGCCTCCTGCAGCACCCAGTCGCCGATCTGGACGATCAGTCCGGTCTCTTCGGCCACCGGAATGAAGCGCCCCGGCGATACCAGCCCGAGGTCCGGATGGTTCCAGCGGATCAACGCCTCGGCGCCGATCAACCGCCCGCTCGGAATTTCGAACTGGGGCTGGAAATACAGGACGAACTGTTCCGCCTCAAGCGCCCGCCACAGGCCCGCATGCATGGTGATCTGCTCGACGGCGTCTTCGTTCATCTCCTGATTGAAGAAGCGGTAGGCGTTGCGGCCGGCATCCTTGGCCTGATACATGGCCATGTCGGCCTTCTTCAGCAGTGTCTCGAAGTCGACGCCATCCTCCGGATAGATGGCAATGCCCACAGAAGCGGAAACCGTCAACTCCTGGCCCTCCACGCGGAACGGTTCCTGCACCCCTCCCATCAGCTCGCCGAGGAACGTGACAATGGCATCCGGCTCGGCGAGATTGGTCAGCAGCAGGTTGAATTCATCGCCGCCCTGTCGGCTCAGCGTGTCGGTGCTCCGCATGTGCCGTGACAGACGCTCGGCCACCTCGACGAGCAGGCGGTCTCCCGCGTTATGCCCGAGGAAGTCGTTGATGGTCTTGAAGCGGTCGAGGTCGATGACCATCAACGCCAGCTTGGTGCCGGTACTGTGGGAGAAGGCAACCGCTTGCTGCAGACGGTCCTTGAGCAACGCCTGATTGGGCAAACCGGTCAGCGCATCGTGGTAGGAGAGGAACTCCGCCCGGTCTTCCGCCCGCTTTCGCTCCGTAATGTCGGAGAAAATCCAGATGCTGCCCTCGTCGGGACGTGCCGGATCGATGCTCCTGCCCGCCAGTTCCCCCCAGAAAGTACTGCCGTCCGCGCGCGCCATCAGATGCGTGGCGGAATAATTGCGGCCAAGGTTCAGACACGCGTAAGCCTCGGCTCCCATCGCCGCAAAATCCTCTTCGCTCTCGTAAAGCACCCGCGACGACTTTCCGATCAGGCCACCCGGCGGATAACCAAAAATTTCCTCGAAGCGCCGATTGCAGGAAACGATCTTTCGGTGGCGAGCCATGGCGATGCCCACCAGCGCGTTATCCAGCAAGGCTTCCTTCTCGGCCAGAAGCGCGTCCGCCATTTCCTGAGCCAGCTTCCGCTCGGTCACGTCGCGCCCGACGATGACCCCGTAGTTGCGCCCATCGAGCACTGCCAGCCGATAGGACAAATCAAGCCAGATCGAGCCTCCGTCTAGGCGAAATTCGGTCACGTCGGAGTGTGCCGGAATGTCGCCTGACTCAGCTTTACCTCCGGCCTCCCGGCGCAACGTTTCGAGAACGTCGGCCGCATCGCCGATCCCCAGGGATTCGAACGGCCGGCCGATCAACGCATCGGTAGGCTCCCCAACCAGGATTCCGAGCGCTGCGTTGGCATCGGAGATCGTCCCTTCGGGCAAGACGACCAGAACGACGCAGTCGGTCGTGCGGTCCAGCAAGGTGCGGAACCGTTCCAGGCGGTCGAGATTCTCGCGCAGTTGGGGATAGTAGCTCTTGCGGAACGAGCGCTCACCGAGGCCGATGATCCGGTCCTTGCGTTCATCCCAGTCCTCGGTGTCAGATGGCTTCGCCATAGATCGCCTGCGCATCATCCAGATTCACCCGCCTCGGATTGGTGAAAATGCACGCATCCTTGACGGCATGCACCGCCAGTTCCGCGATATCCGCAGTACGGACACCGCGATCCGCCAGACCACCTGCAATGCCGACGCTGGCGCGCAATCGGGCGAGAGCATCGACAACCCGCCGCGAGCATTCCTGCTCCGTCATGCCCTGCGTGTCGATACCGATCTGCCTGGCAACCAGGCGGTAGCGATCTGCCGCCGAGGGGAAATTGAAGCGGACGACGTGCTCGAGCAGGAGTGCGTTGCATTCGCCGTGAGGCATGTCGAGGAAGCCTCCGAGCGAATGCGCCAGGGCATGCACCGCGCCGAGGCTGGCGTTGGAGAACGCCAGCCCGGCCTGCAGGCTGGCCAACGACATGTTTTCCCGTGCTGCCAGATCGTCTGGGCGGAATACCGCTTTCTCGATGTTCTCCCAGATCAGGCGGATCGCCGCCAGCGCATGCACGTCAACGACCGGGGAACTGGCCGTGGAAACATACGCTTCGACGGCATGGGTCAGCGCATCAATGCCGGTGCACGCCGTCAGGTAAGGATCCATGGTTGTGGTCATTTCCGGATCGACCAGCGCCACGTCCGGCACCACGGTCTTGCTGATGATGGCCATTTTGTAGCGACCGGGCGAATCGACGATGATGCAGAACTGAGAGATATCGGCCGACGACCCCGACGTGGTCGGCAGGCACAGCAGCGGAGGTCCCGGCACCTCGACGCGGTCGATGCCCTCGAACTCGCCGATGTCCCGGCCGTTGGTGTGGACGATGCCGATACCCTTGGCGCAGTCGATGGCGCTGCCGCCGCCGAGCGCGATGATCACGTCGCAATGCTCCTTGGCGTAAAGTTGCGCGCCGGCCATAACTTCATGGTCCTTCGGGTTGGGCGTCAGCGCCGTGAACACCACGGAGGCTATCCCGGCTTCGTCCAGATCGCTGCGCAGGGCAGCGAGCCAGCCGGCTTTGTCCACGCCGGAATCGCTGACGATCAGCACCCGCCGCGCCATCATGTTCCTGGCGTAGAAACCCACGCGGCGCCGCGATCCGACACCGAAGATGAATTCGGGCGCGACGAACTTGCGCATTTCGTAGAGAGACATGTCACCCTCGCGATTTTTTGACAGACAGGTTCCCGTTATACTTGCATCCACTTACGAAACAGCTGAGAGCGGCAACTGCCCGAAAAATTCATTCCGTGCCGGTCGTGCCGGCGGTCCAGGTTGGCTGCTTTCCCCCACGATTCAGCATAGTGCATCAACCGCAAAATTCCCGGAGTCCCCATGAAGTACCGCCTGGTTGCGCTGGATCTGGACGGCACCCTGATTGACAGTTCCCTGCAGATTCGCCACAGGACCATCGACGCCTTGCAGCGCGTCCGGGAACAGGGGGTGCAAGTAATGATCGTCACCGGCCGGCACCACACGGCCGCACATGCCTACTGGCACCAGCTCGGTCTCGAGTTGCCGGCCATTTGCTGCAACGGAACCTATGTCTACGATTTCCACGCCCGCCGCCCGCTGGTCGGCAACCCGCTGACGCAGAAGGAAGCGCAGGAACTGCTGGCCATCGTCCGCGAACACCCGGTACACGTCGGGGTGTATGTCGACGAAGCGAT
>DBMG01000171.1 GCA_002304785.1 Candidatus Accumulibacter sp. UBA704
CAGCACGCTCAATCGCCAGACCGTCGGCGCATGGCGCAGTTCCATGAAATGCAGGGCCACAAGGCTACCCTTGAGCAAGGCCAGCGCCAACACGCCGACGACGAGCCAGCGACCGGCAGGACCAAACTCGCCAGCAAAGAAGGTAATGGCGGTGGTGACGACCAGCGTCTGCCAGACCGTCAGGGGCGAATAAACCGAATCACGCGTTGGCATGGGCATTCAATGCATCACATAAACCAGGGGGAAAAGCACCAGCCAGACCAGGTCGACCATGTGCCAGTAGGCAGCTCCACTTTCCAGGCCATTGGCATCTCCGGGCCGATAAACACCGGCGGCGGTCTGCCGCCATAGCACCACCAGCACGACCAAGCCGAGAACGACGTGAAAGAAATGGAAACCGGTCAAGCCAAGGTAGAACATGCTGAACGTGCTGCTCGACAACTCCATGCCAGCCGCAAAGTGGGCGGCATATTCATGCCCCTTGACGACGATGAAGCCCAGCCCGCAGGCGATCGCGCCGAGCAGCGCAGCGGCCGCGCGTTGCGAAGCATCCGCACCCGCGCGACGGACCACCGCTACGGCCTGGGCCACCAGGGCGCTGGACGATACCAGCAGTAGCGTGTTGATCAGGCCCGATTGACGATCGAGGCCGGCCTGCTCCGCGTCGAAAAGCCCAGGATTGCGCGCGCGGGCAAAAGCGTAGGCGAGGAAGAAGACGCCGAAGGCGAGCAGTTCGGCCAGGAGGAAGATCCATACGGCAATATCGCCCTGCAATACCCGCGGTGTAGACAGAACGAGCGAGGACGACGAGGTTCGGGAACTGGACATGGCTGACATCTGAAAGATTGAAAACACTCGGGGAAGGAGGCTGCCGCCGGGCCGCCTCCTTCCCGATCTCAGGACGCCCTGGCCTCCGCCGGTCTGCCCCCAACGAAGAAACTCGCGAGGTAGGCCAGCAGGCCGATCAGAAAGATCACTCCGGCCCATTCGCGCATCCAGTAGAAGAGCGACACCTGATCCTGCACAACCATGAAGGGTTGCGGGTCGCTGGCGAGGCGCTGCAGCCAGATTTGCAAGATGCCGGCGGCAGTCAGGAACAGCGTGATGAACACCATCGACACGGTCATCAGCCAGAAGCTCCACATTTCCAGAACCTGCGACTTCTCGCTGTTGGCCTGACGACCGCGCAGCAGGGGCATCGCATAGGAGATCATGGTCAGATTAACCATTACGTAGGCGCCGTAGAAGGCCATGTGGCCATGTGCCGCGGTGATCTGGCTGCCGTGCGTGTAGTAGTTGACCGGGGCCAGCGTGTGTAGGAAGCCCCACACGCCAGCGCCGAGGAAGGACATCACGCCGGTGCCGAGCGCCCACAGTGTGGCCGCCTTGTTCGGATGCTCGCGGCGGCGGCGGTTGACCATGTTGAAGGCAAAGACGGTCAGGGCGAAGAAGGGAATGGGTTCTAACGCAGAGAACACCGAACCGACCCATTGCCAATATTCCGGGGTGCCGATCCAGAAGTAATGGTGACCGGTGCCGAGCAGACCGGTCACCAAGGTCAGTGTGATGATGACGTAAAGCCACTTCTCGATCACCTCGCGGTCGACGCCGGTGATCTTGATCAGCACGAAGGCCAGCATCGCGCCAAGGATCAGTTCCCATACGCCTTCGACCCACAGGTGAACGACGTACCACCAGAACATCTTGTCGAGCACGATATTGACCGGGTTGTAGAAGGCGAAGAGGAAAAAGATCGCCAGTCCCCACAACCCGAGCAACAGGACCGACGTGATGGCGGTCTTGCGGCCCTTAAGTACGGTCATGGTGATGTTGAATAGGAACGCCAGCGCCACCACGACGATGCCGATCTTGGTTGGCAACGGCTGTTCGAGGAACTCTCGTCCCATTGTTTCCAGCAGGTCGTTGCCCGTCATCTTCGCCAACGTGGCGTACGGGACGGCCAGATAACCGACAACGGTCAGTGCACCGGCGACCAGGAATACCCAGAACAGGATGATGGCCAGCTTCGGACTCCACAGCTCGGTTTCAGATTCCTCCGGCACCAAGTAGTAGGCGGCGCCCATGAAGCCGAACAGTAGCCAGACGATGAGCAGGTTGGTGTGGACCATGCGCGCCACATTGAACGGGATCGCCGGAAAGAGGAAATCGCCGATCACGTACTGAAGCCCCATGATCAGGCCGAAAATAATCTGGCCGACGAACAGGCCGATCGCCGCTACAAAATAGGGCTTGGCAACCGCTTGCGATGAGTATTGCATGACGCTCTCCTTGTTGTTGGCCTGGATCAACCCTGATTGTTGGGCGGCCACTTGGCCGTATCGATCGTGCTGACGTGTTTGAGGAAAGCCGTGATGGCCTCGAGTTCGCGCTCGGTCAGGTTGAACTGAGGCATGCTGCGCCGCCCCGGGATGCCGTCCACCGGACGGCTGGTGATGAAGGCCTTGACCCCTTCTTCGCCGTAGCGAGTCACCACGTTGCCGAGTTCGGGCGCGAAATAGGCGCCTTCGCCAAGAAGCGTATGGCACCCGATGCAGTTCCGCGTTTCCCAGACCTTCTTGCCTTCAGCGACCAGCGGCGTGATGTTCTGTCGCATGTCGCGCTTTGGAAGCGCGCGTACAGTATCGAACGTCAGCCCGAGGAACAGGAGAAAGAAAAAGACTGACCCCCCGTAGAAAACATTGCGCGCCATCGATTTGGTAAACACCCCGCTCATTCGGTCCTCCTTCGTTCATGGTGATCAACGCGTACAGGTTATGTTCGCGAAGGCGATACTACATTGATTCAGATTAAAAGCCGACTAAAAAAGTCAAGATTACCCCACAGAAATAAAGGGTTTATGCCTGCGTCCGTTTCATTCGTCGAAATGCCACTGGTATTCTCAGTGTTCCTTCCCATCAACGCGTGCCGCCAGCAGGAACGGGATATAGCGCCAAGCCAGCAACGCAAAGCTGGCGAACCAACAAAAGGCCGCGAGATCGATCCAGCGCATGTACAACCGAGGGGCCAGCTGCGGCATGACAATCCGGGCGACGAAGCCGGCCATCATGATCCACAGCGCCGCCTTGTCGAGGCCACCGAAGATCACCTTGCGCCCGGTATGCCCATTGCAGATACGGGTCAACATGGCCGGAATGATCAGGCCCATGACGCCGAAGGTAAACACGTGCACCGAGACGCTGCCGACCCAGGCGACGGCCATCACGGTGTTCACGAACTCGATCAGGAGTTGGGCGACGATGCCCAGGTAGCCCAGGTACATGATGCCGAGGTCGAGCCGGCGCATGGCCAGCAGCGGCTTCCAGAAGGCCAGGCGGAAGAGCAAGAGCAGCGCGAGCAGCAACGCGGCCCCGCCCACGAGCGTTCGCGGCAGGAAGCCTTCGGCGACGAAAACCAGCGCGAGCAGCTTGATCGAGCGGTCGAGCCAGATATTGCGCAGGATCGCCACCTGGAAGACATTCGTCATGAACTGCGTCAGCGTGCGTTCGAGCATGACCAGGAAGGCCATGCGGAACAGCGCGATGGCCATGCCCGAACCGGCGGCGAAGTACGCCTCGCTGAGCAGGAACTGCTTGGCGACGACGAAGAGCGGCAGAATGATCAGGAACGCCCAGTTCTCCGAACGATAGCTGTCGTTCTCGCGATGATGAAGCAATGTCCAGAGCAGCATGGCGATGATCGTCGCCAGGAACAGATTGTTGGTGATGGCAAACGTCATCGGAGAAAGACTGCCCGCGAACCACATGCCTCCGCGCTCGACCAGCCAGAAGAGCACGAGCATCATCAGCAGGGGGCCGTGGTAGCCGCGAATCTTCACCCAGTTCTTGGTCGCGGTCAGCATGAACCCCCCCAGCACGGCCCAGCCGAAGCCGAAGAGCATTTCGTGCGCATGCCACTGGACGGGCGAGAAGGACGCCTGCGGCGCCGGTAACTTGCCCGAGAACATCAGCACCCAGGCGATGGGCAGGAGCGCCCCGGCCAGGAAGGCCAGCGCAAAGAACGGCCGGAAGCCGACGAGCCAGATGGGTTGTTCGGAGATTTTCATCAGTTTGCCTCTGCCGAAGAAGTGCATTGCCGCGAATCGAGCCGGGTACCCACCTTCCCGCGCAGGATGCCGATCACCAGGACCGCGATGAACGCCAGCAGCGCGTAGGCGTTGGCCAGTCCGCCGATGCGGCGCAAGGTAAAGTCGCCGGCGATTCCGCCGCACACGCGCAACAGAAGCGTCGTGTGCAGTGCCACCAGCGGCAGGTAGAAGGAGACGTGATACGGAATCTTTACCCGGGCCACCGCCGGAAAGATGATCGGTGCATGACCGAGCACCATCGAGAATACGAAGCCCAGCCCGACGGCATGCAGGGTGCTGTCGCGCCAGGCGTGGCCCAGTGCGAAGCCTCCGCCGGTGCCGAGAATGCCGGCGACTCCCAGCCAGACGTAACCGGTCAGCAGGCACAGTGCGATGAAGCGCGGCAGGCCGTCGCGGCGAACGTTGCGCGAGGCGATGTCGAAGGCCAGCAGCCAGGCCGCCAGAGATAACAACGCGACGGAGAACAGCGCCAGGCCATGGCCCTCCTCGTAGAGAGACAGCGCCGCGCCGGCCAGCAGCGCGCCGACGATGGCGAAAAAGACCCGGCGGGCCGCCCGCGGCGTCGGAATGAAGCGGCTCAACTCCAGTCGTTCGCCGCCGATGGTCAGGACGAGGAAGGCGAACCACCACGGCGTCGCAACGCTCGTCGCGCCAAAAACGAACCAGACGAGATTGCCGACTGCCCAGCACAGCGCGCCGCTGGCCAGCACCACGGTGAACGGCGCCAGAAGGCGGCGCAGCACCTGGATACTGGCGGCCAGCATGATGGCCGAGGCGACGAGAGAGAGCCCTTGGGGAACAACGAGCGGCGCGCCGCCGAGCAAGGCCACGCCGCCGGCGCCGGCCGCCGCGGGCGCCAGATACGCCCAGGCGCGTCCGAGCGCCACCGCGCGCTCCAGGCTGATCACCGTGCCGAAGAAGGCCGAGACCATCAACGCCCCGTGCACGCCCGAGGCGTTCGCCGCGATCGTCGGGACATCCCAGCCGAGCCGGGCCAGTCCCGCGAGCACGCCGCCGAGCAGGGACAGCATGCCCAGCACCAGGATCGGCAGGCGGGCGAGCGGGCGAACGTCGTTCATGGTTCCTCTTTTAGTGACAGCAGCCTTTGGCGACGGTGGGCGAGTCGCTTTCTCCGACCTTGCCAATCCTGACCTGCCAGACCTCCGGTCCCTTCTCGACGTATTCCCACGTGAATTCGCCGGCCGATTCGGCCTGGAACTGATAGAACAGCGGTTTCGGGTCGTGATCGTTGACCAGCAGCAGCGCTTCGCCGGGAAGAAGGCCGTCGAAAGTGCCGAAGATCAGCGGATGCCGCTCGCGCGGCACGATGGTGCGGACATCGACGATCGTCTTGAAAGCTTGCGGGGTAGTCATGGTGTGGCTCCTGTACATCGGGTGTGAAAAACTGGTTCGAAAAATCGTGGCAGAGGACTGACCGGCCTTCACTCCGACCAGCCGAGGGTTTCCTTGGCGCGCTTGCTCATCATCGAGGGCTCCCAGGGCGGATTCCAGACCAACGAAATATCCGGCTCGCCGCTGCCCGGAAATCCGGCGGCAAGTACCGTACGCGCCTCGTCGACGATCATCTCGCCCAGCGGGCACGCCGGCGACGTCATCGTCATTTCGACGCGGACTCCTGCAGCACCGGCGTCGATGCGGTAGATAAGACCGAGATCGACGATATTCACCCCGACCTCGGGGTCGATGACCTGTCGCAAAAGATCGCGGACACGCTCATCATCCGACACGGTCGCTGGAGGGTTTTCGCTCTGATTTGCTCGCAATTCGGGTTCGATGGCCACGGCGTTCATAAGAAGTATAATTTATACATGTTAATAATAACGACATCGCCAGAGTAAAGCAATATAATTAGTACATCTTTAAAACTTCGAGCGAAGACCATGAAGCTGACCACGTTTTCCGACTACACCCTGCGCGTCCTGATGTATCTGGCGGTCGAGCGGGACGGATTGGCGACGATTACCGAAATTGCCGCGGCCTACGGCATCTCGGAAAACCACCTGATGAAAGTCGTCCACCAGCTGGCGCGGACTGGGGTGATCGAGACGGTGCGCGGGAAAGGCGGCGGCGTCCGGCTGCTACAGGATCCCGCTGACATCCGGTTGGGGAAGATCGTGCGGGCAAGCGAAGGCAACAGCCCCATCGTCGAGTGCCTTTCCGGCGAGCCGGGTGGATGCAGGATCACTCGCGCCTGCCGGCTGGCGCCAATCCTCGTGCGCGCTTTCGACGCGCTGTATCAGACGCTCGACGAGTATTCCCTCGCGGACCTCGTCAAAGACTCGCGCCAATCAAGCCAGATTCGGGCGCTCCTGAAACAGACCTGACCAACGGAGAAATGCCTTGAAGCGCAGCCCGTCCCTTGTCGCCCTATCCCGCGAACACCACACGGCCTTGGTGTGGGCAAAACGCGCCCAACGCGGAGGTTCCA
This sequence comes from Candidatus Accumulibacter sp. UBA704, assembly GCA_002304785.1. Lineage (GTDB taxonomy): Bacteria > Pseudomonadota > Gammaproteobacteria > Burkholderiales > Rhodocyclaceae > Propionivibrio. Next base: position 6,555 of record DBMG01000171.1, read on the forward strand.
GCGATCCGAAGACGTTGGTGACACAACTCGCGGCAGTATTCGACCGCGAAATGGAACCGCATTTCCAGACCGAAGAAAGGGGTCTTCTCCCGGCGTTGCGTGCGTGCGGGCAAAATGACCTGGTGGACCGCACGCTCGCCGACCATCGCTCCTTGCGCAATGAGGTCGCCCGTATTCGTGCTGGATGTACCGATGCTGTCGAAGCATTCGGTAGATTGTTGGGCGCACACGTCCGTTTCGAGGAACGCGAGTTGTTTCCTGTCGCCGAGGTGTTATTGTTTTCCGCCGCGGCGACTGGGGCAGAGAAGGACGAACCCAGGATGTCTGTTTAATAGCACGCAGAACCGCCACACTGCGTGACTCACAATCCCTACCGCCGTTTCAAGGACTTCACTCCCTCGAAAGGAAAATGCCATGTTCCACCAACCTCCGGATCTTTATCGCGCCATTGTGGAGCAAAGCGCTGATGCGATCATTTTTGCCGATCCCAACGGGCTGATTGGCATATGGAACGCAGCATCCGAGCGCCTATTCGGCTTCAGTACCGAAGAAGTCCTCGGACAATCGCTCGACATCATCATCCCAGAACGCCTTCGTGAACCGCATTGGCGCGGATACACGGCAGCGATGAAATCGGGAAAGACAAAGCACGCCGGACGCCCAACACTAACCAAGGCATTACATAAATCAGGGGTATCCATCTACGTGCAGATGAGTTTTTCCGCCATTGTCTCCGAAGAGGGCACCGTATTCGGATCGATGGCCATGGCGCGTCCTGCACCACCTCCGGTACGACAACCTGCATGACACTTGTGCCGTCGAGCCGCCGCGGCTGACATAGTCGACGCAAATATTCTTCCAATTACGGATCGTTCCAACGCATTACAGTCCAGAATCTGGTTCAACACGTCGATGCGCGCAAGTCGCTTTGCCGAATTCACACTGTTCGGCCTTATGAAGCTTTTCATAAGGCCGAGGATTGGAAGTTCGATTCTCCCCCACCCGTGGTTGTTTGACGTTATCGCCCCTTTCGTCGAGCCGTGATAACAAGTTCAGAGCCGCACCACACCAAAAGGAGCACGCCGACAACGCCGATGACGAAGCGACCGTCTTCAGGAGTCGAGCCCGCCAGACAACGCCAATCAGGCGTTCCGGTTCCTGTACTGCGTCGGGGTCATGCCGGTTTTTTGCTTGAACGCCGTATTGAACACGGACTTTGAATTGAAGCCGGAGGCGATCATTACCTCCAGGATGGTCTTACCCTCTTCCCGAAGGTCGAGGAGTCCCGCGGCATGGCGTATTCGATAGTCACCCACGAAATCAAAGAAATTTTTCTCAAATCCGTGATTGATCACAAATGAGAGCTCGCGGGGAGACACACCCATCTGCTTGGCCAACTGATTCAACGACAAATTCGCGTTCAGGAATGGTTTTTCTCCGTCCATGAACCGCTCAATCCGATCTTTCTGCTCATCCGTAGGCAAGACTGATTCCTTGCAAAGCTCGCGTTCTTCGAGCAGCCCCGCCTCTTCGCTCGTCAACCCGGAAAATACGACCGACTGTTTCAGCGCATGAATGACTAGCATGTTGATGAAGATGAACCCCGACGCGCCGGCGACCATCAGTACATAACCGATTTCGGCGGAACATTTGAAGATGAAGAACGCCAGGCAATAGATCAGGCTTACCGTCCAGATCACTGCATATCCGGACAACAGGACTTTCAGCCACGCCATCTGCTTGCTCTCGACGTCCGAGAAAATATCCTTGACGCTCGCCGCAAATTTTCTCAAGGCCTGCACGGAATAGATCAGATACGAGAGGAAAACTCCATGGATGACGAGCGCGAGCGACAGCGACGTGGGCATGCCGGGAAGGTCCTGATCGAGAAGAATTTGGGTCTTTACCTCGACCGGTTTCAGGTAATAGGCGAAGAAGAACACAACGGCCGCCGCGCAAAACGGCAACAGGTGCACAAAATGCCGTGGTTTGATGGCGAAGTCACGGCGCATCAGAGACTTCGTATATAAGTAGATCGCCGGCGGCTGCAAGATTGACAGCAGGGTTCCGAGATAGGCGTAATTTGGATGTCGCACGGTCATCCCGGCGCTATAGAGAAGAATCTCGGCGTACTCGGCGGCAATGGAAAGCAGGACGACCACCAGCAGCCTGTTGCTCGTCTGCCCGATGTTTGACGGTAGGACCAGAAATACCGAGAGCACGACCGCTTGGGTCACGCTGGCGGCAAGCAGGAAATTCGACACGTCAATCTGCATGGGTAGCAGTCACCTCATCTCCATCAATCCTCATCCCAGAATAACGCGCCCACCCCGAAAACACGAATCCACGCCGGTGTTGTGCCATCTGGGCACCCTAACAACGTTCGATTCTCCGTCTCGAACGTTCGATTTCGTGCATACGAACGAGAATTCCGGCGCAAGTGCCTACATTGGACACCGAAGCCTGAGTGTTTGGACGCCATCGCGGATGAACGTCCGACACCATTTCTTCAAGCCGACTTCGGCAAAAGCATCATTCATTTAATTGAGACAAAGGAGCATAAACATGAGAAACCTCTTGAAAACCAAAACGGCGTTGGCTGCAGGCGTGTTGATCCTCGCAAACTTCGCCTTGGCGGGATCCGCTGCGGCGCACTGCGATGGGCTCGACGGCCCGGTCATCATTGAAGCCCGATCGGCGCTTGAAAAAAAGGACGTCACTCCATTGCTAAAATGGATCCCCGAAGCCAGCGAACATACGATCAAGGAATCCTTCGCCAAGACGTTGCAGGAACGGACGAACGGCAAGGCAGCGCAGGAAGCAGCCGATAGAAAACTCTTCGAAACCCTCGTCCGGGTTCACCGAGAGTCCGAGGGGGCGCCTTTTACGGGCATCAAGCCCGCTGGGCAAATCGCGTCCGTCGTGGTCGAAGCGGACGCCGCGCTAGCCAGGAAGAACGTCGATCACCTCGCAAAGCACGTCGCTGCACAGGTGGAGAATTCCGTCCGTGAGAAATTCGAGAAAACGGCGCACAGCAGGAAGACCGCAGACCAGTCCGTCGAGAAGGGACGTGAGTTCGTGAACAACTACGTTCAGTACGTCCACTTTGTGGAAGAGTTGAACAACATGGCAACTCAGAAACCGGAGCACCACCCCGCCGATGCAAAAACCTCTGGCCATGTGCATTGAGCTCGGGCTGTCCAGCTTCGACGGGAATAAGCCCCGTTACTAGACGACGAAGGCCCCAAGATTTGCCTTACTTGGGGCTGTTCATCCGTCTATAAATGAATCTCGGGGAGTGCTCTCTCGTCACTCGGCCGAAAGCACCCCGCCCGATTTCTCTTACGAAGGAGAGTTTCGATGAGCAAAGCGATCGATGATCTCAAGCATGAACATAATGCAATTCTGTTCGCCCTGGAAATCCTGGAAGGCATGAATCGCGAACTGGCGACCAGGAAGAGTATCGACGTCACTGACGTTTCCGATTTCCTCGGTTTCCTTAAAGAGTTCGCCGACAAGTGCCACCACGGCAAAGAAGAGGGCTTCCTTTTTCCCGCCTTGATCAAGGCGGGTCTCCCGGAACAACAGGCGCCGGTCGCTGTGCTGCTCGCGGAACACGTTAAAGGGCGGGAATGGATTCGGGCACTAGAGGCGGCGACGTTCCCCCTGCTCAGGAGCGATGAATTCAGAACGGCCTCGAAAGGCTACATGGACCTTTTGCAATCCCATATCGAGAAAGAGAATACCGTTCTCTTTCCCATCGCCGAGAAGTTGCTTACCGCAACGCAACTCGGTGAGTTGTATGAGTCCTTTGAAAACCACGAGGCCACCGTTGTCGGCCAAGGCCGCCACGAACAACTGCACGCCCTGCTCAAAGGGTTGATGGAGAAGTACTCACCCGACAGGCAGTCCGGAATCGGACCACGGGACGAAGCTTAATCAAGGAGAATACAGCGATGAGCAATGAAAACGCAGTGCCT
>DBMG01000189.1 GCA_002304785.1 Candidatus Accumulibacter sp. UBA704
CGATAGCGCCAGGCGCGCACCGCGCCCCGCCAGCGCCTGCGCCAGCGCCGCGCCAATGCCGCTGGACGCGCCCACCAGCCACACGCGCTTGCCGCTCCAGTCGGAGAGTTTCGGGTTCATCGCTTGACGAAGGTCAACGTCACTTCACCGAGCCGGAAGCCCCATTTGGACATGTACGAGCGGTTGAGCATCACCTTGTCGTCCATCAGAAACATCCAGTCGTCGAAATCGACGTGGTAAATCTTGTCGTCGACCGGCAAGGCCAGCACGTAGCGCCAGCGCAGGGCGTTGCCTGCCAATTCGCCCACCGCCTCGCCGATCACGTCGTCGGCGCGGCCGCGAAAACTGCCGTCCGGCTGCCGCCTGAGTGTCCACACGCGCGTCGACGTGGTGCCGTCCGACCACGTGAAGCGCTCGTCGAGCACGCCGGTATCGCCGTCCCAGCTTGCGTCGATGATCACGTGGAAGCGTTTCTTGACCTCGCCTGAACGCCCCTGGAACATGCCCCAGGCGTCGAGCGTCCCGTTGAAATAGGTTTTCAGGTCGAGCGCCGGCGTTTCGGCGCGGTAGTGCTCGACGCCGGTCGACGCGCACGCCGTCAGGCCCAGCGTGAAGGCGGCAGCACACAACAGTTTCATGAACGCACCTCCAGGGAATCCAGAAAATTGCGCCAGCGCCACAACAGCACGGACGCCAACAGCTTGAACACGAGCGGCAACAGGGCATAGACCCAACTCAGGGCGAGCAGCCCTTCGCCGCTCTCCTTTCCCGGCTGGTAGCCGAACAGCGCCAGGAGCGGCAAGGCCACACCCGCCGCCAGCGCCAGATTCAGCTTGCCGAGAAAATTCCACACCCCGAAACACGCCCCGGCCCGACGCAACCGCTCGCCCAGATCGGCGGCAATCGCCGCGGGCAGCGCCAGATCGGCGCCGAGCGCAAGACCCGACGCCACGCAGATGACGGCGAAAACCAGAACGTCTCCCGGACCGAGGAACACCGCACCGCCGAAAGCCAGCATGGCCAACACCATCGCCAGCAGCCACGCCAGCACGCGGCCCCGCATTGCGGCCAGCCGCACCCAGACGGGCAGCGACGCGGCGCCGGCGACGAAATACAGGGCCAGCAGCGGCCCGCCTGCCGATTCGGCGCGCAAAACGTCGGCGACAAAGAACAGGAACAGCGTCGCCGGCAGGGCCGAGGCCATGCCGTTGACCACGAACACCGCCAGGAGGCGACGGAACGCGGCATCGCCGAGCACGTGGCGCAGGCTGGGCAGCAACGGTGCGGCCGCGCGGGAGCGCGCCGCGCCCTGATCGATCCCGGAGAACAGCACGATCGCCGCCAGCAGCAACACCGGCGGCAGCACCCAGCTCAGGCGGGCGACTCCCTGCGAAAGATCGGCGGCCAGCAGTCCCGGCAGGGCGGCGGCCAGGACCACGCCGGCCAGCCCGAACCCCTCGCGCGAGGCCGTCAGCCGCGTGCGCTCGCGCGAATCGACCCCGGCATCCACTCCCCACGCCTGATAGGCCACCGAGGCCGCCGAAAAGCCGAGATAGGTCAGCGCCAGGGACAGCACCAGCCACGCGGAAACCCAGACGTCGGGCGGATTGAGCAGGGCCACGAAGCCGACGAGAAACGGCACCAGGGCCGCCGCCACCATGCGGCGGCGCGGCACCCGGTCGGCCACCCAGCCCAGCCACGGATCGATGGCGGCATCGAAGAGGCGCGCGCCAAGCAACAACCCGCCGAGGACGGCCAGCGGCACGCCCGCGCTGTCGGCGTAATAGCGCGGCACATGCACGTAGATGGGCAGCGCGGCGAACGCCAGCGGCAGGCCGAGAAAGCCGTAGGCCAGCAGGCGCCGCACATCCGATGTCCCCGCTGTGGTCGCGCTCATGGTCTTCATGACGTCAACTCGCCGGCGGTGTCAGCAACGCCGCGCGCAATTCCGGCGCGCTGGTGCGCGGGTCGAGCCAGATGCCGAAGAATTCGCGCGCGAAACGCGCGTCGTCGATGCGCCCGAGATCACGGCCGTTGTGCGCGAAGCGCGCGCCATCGGCCGCGTAAATGCCGAGAATGTGGTCGCCGTCCTGGACATCGGGGAAGAGATGCACCAGCCGTTCGTACCAAGCGGCCAGCACCGTTTCCTCGACCCCGAAGCGGCGCATCTCCTTCACGCTGGCTTCGGCAATGGCGCTGCCGGCAATGCGCCGCTTGTAATCGAGGCGCAGGGCCAGCGGCGGACGCTGCGGATCATCGCCGGCCCACAGGGACGCTTCGTAGACCAGGAAGCCGAAGCGGCGGAATTCGCCCCGCCCCCAACGACGCAAGCCGGGCACCAGGCTTTCGGCCATGCCCACATTGCCCGCCAAGCCGGCCAGCGGCCAGGCCAGCAACGCCAGCGCGGCCGCGTTGAAACGGCGCCGGAAACGATCAGGCATGGGCGAGTTCGAACTGGACGACATCGATATTCCCGGCCAGGAAGCCGGCCTCGCAATAGGAGAGATAGAGCCGCCACAGGCGCCGGAAGGTTTCGTCGAAACCGAGCGCGGCGATCTGCGGCCACATGGCGTCGAACGCATCGCGCCACAAGGCCAGCGTCCGCGCGTAATCCCCCCCGAAGGCAAATTCGTCGCGTACCGCCAACCCCTGCCGCGCCGCCTGGGCCCGGAATTCCGCACGCGACGGCAGCATGCCGCCCGGGAAGATGTATTGCTGGATGAAATCGGTGCCGCGCCGGTACGTGGCAAAAAGATCGTCGCGGATGGTAATGCTCTGGATCACCGCCCGCCCGTCCGGCTTCAGGGCATTCGCCACGGTGCAGAAATAGGTCGGCCACCAGCGTTCCCCCACGGCCTCGAACATCTCGATGGACACCACGTGTTCGAAGGATTCATTCGTATCGCGGTAGTCCTGCAGGCGCAGATCCGCCGACGGAACGCGCTGCCGGGCCCAGGCGAGTTGCGCCGGCGAGAGCGTGAGGCCAGTCACGGCCAGTCCATCGCGTGTCGCCATGTCGGCGAAACCGCCCCAACCGCAACCGATCTCGAGTACGCGCTGGCCCGGTTCGGCGGCGAGGCGGTTGAGGATGCGCCGGTATTTGGCGTCCTGCGCAGCCTGCAGCGGCTGGTCGGGTGTTCCGTCGAACAGCGCCGACGAGTAACTCATGCCCGGATCGAGCCACAGCCGATAGAAATCGTTTCCCAGGTCGTAATGCGCCATGATGTTGCGCTTGCTGCCGGCACGGCTGTTGTGGTTGAACCAGTGGCGCATGCGGGCCGCCAGGAGTTGCCGCCACGAGCCATACACGGCGTCGCGCAAGGCGTCCCGGTTGCGTGCCAGGAGCGTGAGCAGCGCCGTGACATCGGGAGAATCCCACTCGCCGTCGAGATACGCTTCGGCCAGGCCGATGTCGCCCTTGGCCAGCACGCGAGCGAAGACGGCCTCGTCGTTGACCTGCATGGTCACGCCCGGCTCGCCTTCCCCAAACAGGAAACGAGCGCCGTCGGGCAGGCGGACTTCCAGCAATCCTCCACGGAGTTTCTCGAGCAGCGCAAACACGAGTCGCGTATCGCGGCGCAGGCGCCCGGTGCCGGTCAGGGCCAATGTGGATTCGAGTTCGTTCATGGAGTCGGTTCTCCCAGGAGAGGGTTGGAGGAAACTGGCGACTGTTGTGGCTGTGGCAGCCGGGCGCCGCGGAACGGCACCCCTTTGAGCCACAGTTTCAGCGCCTGCCAGTGGATGCGGAAGATCACGCCGAGCGTCAGCAGCGGCATGCGTACGAGCGCGCCGAGCAAGGCCGACGTTGACCAGGCGCGCGGACGGCCGGAAATCGCCGTCAGCAGCAATTCGCCCTCGGCGTCGTCGTAGTCGATGTGCACGCGAGGAACCGCCCGTTCGAGGTTGAAACGGAAGCGATACCCGCCTTCGACGACGCAGAACGGGGACACGTGAAACGCCTTGTCGGCGGTGAACACCTGGCCGTCGCGCAACGGCGCGCCATCGGGGTTGTGCAGCAGGTAGGCGTGGCGGCCGCCGAAGGTGTTGTTCACCTCGGCCAGCACGGCGATCAGCGCGCCCGCCCGGTCGTGGCAGAACCAGAAGCTCACGGGGTTGAAAACGTAGCCGAGCACGCGCGGGAAGGTTTGCAGGACGATTTCGCCGTCGTACGGCAGGCCTCGTTCGCGCAGCTTCGCCTCGATCCAGGGCACCAGTGGCGACCCGTCGCGCTCGCCATGGTCGCACCGATGGAAGCTCAGCACGTTGAAACGGTCAAGCGAGAACAGCGGGCCGCGCGCGCCTTCCAGGCGACGCAACGGCAGCTGCACATAGAACACCGGATAAACGAAGGCATTGACCGCCGGGCGCAGCCGCCGGTGCATGACATGGCCGAGGAAGAGACGGGGTTCGGGAGCGGTGGTCGTCGCGTCCCCGGTTTCGTCATTCCGGCGCACGCCGGAATCCAGATGCACCCCACTGGATTCCGGGTCAAGCCCGGAATGACGGTTATCCATGGTGTTCCGCATTTTCTTGCCCCTAAGCCCGTTCAAGCGCCCGCGACACTGGAGCCGGCACCTTCTGCCAAGGCGCCGCGATCCCCATGAGATTAGCCACGCGCAGCGCCGAACGCAGGCCGTCCTCATGAAAACCGAAACGCCCCCATGCGCCGGCCAGCCAGACACCACCTTCGCCCTGGATGCCCAGCCTGTCGTCGCCCAGCCTCTGTTGCGCAGCGATGGCCGAAGCGTCGAAAACCGGGTGGTCGTAATCGAACTCGGCAATGACCTTCGCCGGATCGGGCTCGCGCGCCGGATTCAGCGTCACCACCACCGGCGTCTCGAACGGCAGGGGTTGCAGGCGGTTGATCAGGTAGGACACCCCGACTGGCTGATCGCCTGGGTTACCACTTCCGGCAAAGTAATTCCACGCCGACCACAGCTTGCGGTCGCGCGGCAGCAAACGCGCATCGGTGTGCAACACGGCGCGGTTGGGCTGGTAGCGCACGGCGGCCAGTACGTTGCGCTGCCCCGCGCTGGCCGTCTCGCCAAGGATGGCCAGCGACTGGTCGCTGTGGCACGCCAGCACGACCTGGTCGAACACCTCGCTGCCGTGCGCATGCGCGACGCGCAGGCCGGTTGCTTCGCGCGTCACGCGCTGTACGGGCGAGGCGAGGCGCACGTCGTCGAGCTGCGCGGCGATCTTGTTCACGTACTCGCGGCCGCCACCGCGCACGGTACGCCACAAGGGTCGGTCGAAGATCTGTAGCAAGCCGTGGTTGTGGCAGAAGCGGACGAAGGTGGCCAGCGGCATGTCGCGCATCTGCGCGGTCGGGCACGACCAGATGGCCGCGGCCATCGGCAGCAGGTACCAGTCGGCAAAGGCATCGGAATAACTCCCCTCTTTCAGGAAGTCGCCCAGAGGCCGCTCGTCGCCGGGATGCACCGCCAGCCAGGCCGTGCTCTCGCGGTTGAAGCGCAGGATGTCCGAGAGCATCGTCCAGAACGCGGGCCGCAGCAGGTTGCGCTTCTGCCCGAACACCGTCGCCAGACTGCTGCCCGCCCATTCGAGATCGGGATTCTCCAGACTGACCGCGAACGACATCTCGGTCTGGACGCTGTCCACGCCGAGCGTATCGAACAGGGCGATCAGATTCGGGTAAGTCTTTTCGTTGAAGACGAGGAAGCCGGTATCAACCGGATGCGTCGTCCCATCCACCGTCACATCGACCGTGTTCGTATGGCCGCCAAGGCGCGGCGCGGCTTCGAACACGGTCACCCGGTAATGCTGGCGGAGCAGCCAGGCGCAAGCCAGTCCGGAAATTCCAGATCCGACGACAGCGATGTTTGTGGCATTCTGCATGGCAATTACCTCCGCCTTGATGTTTGTACTCATGGGGCAATCCGACACCATGTCCTGGACAAATTAAACTTTTTACAGTATTCGGACCCTAATACAACAAATAACCCAATTATTGTCCTAGACAAACATGAACAAAATAAGTTTCACGATCACCAGCGTCGAAAAGGAAACAGGACTTTCCAAGGACATCCTGCGCATGTGGGAACGGCGCTACGGATTTCCGTCACCGGGAAGAGATGCTGCGGGTAACCGCCTCTACCCGGCTGATCAGGTCGAGCGCCTGCGCCTGATCAAGCGCCTGATCGACCAAGGCCATCGCCCCGGGCGGCTGATGGCGATGTCGCCAGAAGCGCTACAGGAACTCCCGGTCCGCCACCTTCAGGGCGCCACGGCTCACGATGCAGCGACGGACGACGCCCGGGAAATCGGCGACTGCCTGGCGCTGATCAAGGATCACGATGCCGCGGCATTCCAGCAGAGCCTGCAACAGAACCTCGTCCGGCAGGGGCTGGGGCGCTTTGTCATGGACACCGTGGCACCGCTCACCCGTCGAGTTGGAGAAGCCTGGGAAGACGGCCGGTTTGCGGTTTTCGAGGAACACCTGTTTACCGAACTGACCAAGCGCGTCCTACGCCAGGCCATCGCCAGCCTGCCCACGGCGACAAGCCGTCCACGAATCCTGCTGACCAGCGTGCCCGACGAACCGCATGTGCTGGGTCTGCTGATGGTCGAGGCCTTGTTCGCCCTGGAGGGTGCGCAGTGCGTTCCCCTTGGGCCGCAGATGCCGCTGCTCGATATCGCGCAGGGCGCCGCGGCGCATCGGGCCGATATCGTCGCACTGTCCTTTTCGAGCGCGTTCCCGGCGCGCCGCATTCCACCCGCACTTTTTCAGTTGCGCGAACTGCTGCCAGCGGACGTCGCACTGTGGGCCGGCGGCGAAGGCATGCAGCACGTCGCTCCGCCGGATGGCGTAACACGGCTGCTTTCGCTGAAGGATGGACTCAGCGCGCTGGGTTTGTGGACTACCGGCGATTCATCGGCGAAAAAAAGCCCGGCACAGACGGGCCGGGCAACTTGACGACAAGAGGAGACTACAGCGTCGACAAGTCAGGGAACGGACGCACCGGATCCTTGCCATCCCAGCCTTCGCTGGCTTCGCGGATGAGCTTGAACAGCTTGCCCTTGGGACCGGCAACTTCGGAGAGTTCGATGACGGTTCCGGGGTGGTATTCGGTGTCGAAATAGATGAAACGTCCGCGCTCGCCGACCTCGCCCTGCATGACCGGTTTCCAGCCCAGACCCGCCAGATTGTCGAGATCGCGGTCGTAGTCCTCGGTCCAGTAGGCCACGTGCTGCAGCCCGCTCTTGGCGGTCTGCTGGAAGTCGCGGTACATCGACGGCACATCGTTGCGCGTCTGGATCAGTTCGACCTGGATGAATCCCGCATTGGCCAACGCCACCGAGTTGTGGGGTTCGTAGGCTTCGCCCTTGTAGCGGTAGTTCCTGATCGGAACCTGCGGGTTGTAATACCACGGGCCTACGCCCAAGGTAATCGACCAGTAGTCCATGGCCGCTTCGATATCGGGCACAACGTAGCCCAGTTGTCTTATTTGTCCTAAGAATCTGCTCATGAGATCACTTCATTATCAAATTGGGTAACCAGGTTGAAACAACCGGCACGAAGGTCACGACCGCCAGTGCCAGAACAAGGGGAACCAACCACGGCATGGCGCCAGCCACCACCCGCTGCAGCGGCAGCCGGGAAATCGAGGCCACCATGTACAGGCTCATGCCGACCGGCGGTGTCAGCAGGCCGATCATCAGGTTGAGCACGACCACTACGCCCAGCTGCACCGGATCGACGCCTGCAGCCATCAGCGCCGGAGTGAGAATCGGGGCGAGGATGAGGATTGCGGCAATCGACTCCATGACCATGCCGACGATCAACAGCAGAACGTTGACCAGGAAAAGCAGGACATACGGGTTCTTGGACATGCCCAGGAGAAATTCGCTGGCTTTCATCGGTACCTGATCGATGGTCAGCACCCAGGCGAACAGCGCAGCCGAACCGACGATGAACAGCACGCTCGCCGTCGAATGAACGGTTTCGCGTGCCGCCGCCACCACGCCGGTCCACGTCAGTTCGCGGTAGACCAGCGTGCCGAGCAGCAAGGCGTAAACCACTGTCACACCCGCCACTTCGGTCGGCCCGAACCAACCGCTGACCAATCCGCCGACCAGGATGACCGGAGCAAGCAACGCGGGCAGCGCCACCACGAAACACTTGCCGAAGGCCGCCCAATCGAACGGGGTGGTATCCGCCGGCAGATTCTGCCGCTTGGCCATGACGCTGACCTGAGCCATCAGGAACATGGCCAGCACGATGGCTGGAATTGCGCCTGCCAGCAGCAGTTTGACGGCTGACACTTCGGCGGCCGCAGCGAAGATGATCAACGGAATGCTCGGCGGAAAGATGGGACCGATCGTCGCCGCGGCCATGGTAATTCCGGTGGCGAATTCATCGCTGTATCCGCGCTCGCGCATTTCGCGGATCTGCGTTCCGCCGAGGGCACCGATATCGGCCAGCGCCGCGCCCGAGATACCGGAGAAGATCAGGTTGGCCAGCACGGTCACGTGCCCCATCCCCCCGTGAATCCGCCCAACCACCATTTGGATCACGGCAAACAGGTGTCGTGTGATCCCCGAGGCACCGAACAGGGCCGCGGCAAAAATGAACATCGGCACGGCCAGCAAGGGCACCGAGTCGAGCGCGTTGATGGTGCGTTGCGCCAGCACCGACAGGGGCATGTCGGCGAACCAGATCACCACGCCGGCCGACAAGCCCATTGATACGGCGATTGGTAGGCCCAGCATCATGGTGACGACGAAGATCACCAGAACGGAGAGACTCATCATGACGCAGCTCCTTCCGTAACAACGGCCACCGGCTGTGCCGCCACGGGAGCGCCTTTCAGGGCACGCAGCAGGCGGCGCAGCGCGACCAGACCGAAGAGCAGCATGCCGATCGCTGCGGGCAGGTAGAACAGCCAGTTGGGCATACCCAGCGCCGGCGTGGAAAACTTCGAAGCTTTCTGCATGAAGACCCAACCACCCCAGAAGAACAAGCCGAAAAACAGAACGATCAGCGCTTCGTTGAACACGTGCAGGACATACGCGGCCTTGCCCGTAAACCGGCTGGACAGGAGATCGACCTTGACGTGGCGGTCGTCCATCAGCAGCAAGGGAATGGTCAGGTAGACCAGACCGAGTCCGGAGTAGCGGGCCAGTTCGTCGGCCCACGGCCAACCCGAACCGAACAGGTCGCGTCCAGCGATCTGCAGCAGGACGAGGAAGGTCATCACCCCGAGCAAGACCATGGCAATGACTTCGAAGAGCCGGCAGGCGCGATACAAGAACCCGACCTCGGTCGGCGGTGAATCGTGTTGCATTGTTCGAACCCCTCGTGTTTCTTATATGCGGAGAGCGTCCGTCACCCCGGCGAAAGCCGGGGTCCAGTGCGTCGAAGCTCTGGATTCCGGCGTTCGCCGGAATGACGAATCAAAGCGAATCAACAACTTCAACAACCCCACATCACTTGATGGCAGCGATTTCCTTGTACAGGTCACCGTACTTCGCCGCGAACTTCTCATTGACCAGCTTGTTAACCGAGGCCTTGAAGGCATCGAGCTTGAGACCGTTGTCCGGACCGATGACGGTCATCTTCAGGCTCTTGAGCTTGGCCAGTTCTTCTGACTCTTGCGCCCGAACGGATTCGGTCGCACGCTGGCGCACTTCCGCTGCTGCCTTGGTCACGGCCTGACGCAGCTCCGGCGACAACCCTTGCCAGATCTTTTCGTTGATGACGATGACCTGGGCATTCATGATATGGCTGGTCAGCATCATGTGCGACTGGGCTTCATACAGCTTGCTCGAGAGCACCACGTTGACCGGGTTTTCCTGGCCGTTGACCACGCCGGTCGCCAGTGCCGTCGGCACTTCCGACCAGTCGACCGGCACCGGAACGGCACCCAGCCCCTGCACGGCGGTCATGTAGATGGGGAACGGGATCGCCCGGATCTTCATGCCGGACAGTTCGGAAGGTTGCGTCACTGCCTTGTTGGTGGTGAGTTGACGGGTGCCGAAGTAGTAGGCGTAAAGCACGCGGACGCCGGCCGACTTGACCAGTCCTTCGTTGAGTTTCTTCATCACCGGCGAGTCGACGTCGACCGTCTTCATCAGGTGATCGATGTCGCGATACAGGTACGGCGTATCCAGGGCGGCGAACGGATCATGCAGCGAACCGATGCCGGCGGCGGTGTTATGCGAGAGAGCGATGGTGCCTGTCGACACGGCTTCGGCCAGTTCCTGCAGCTTGCCGAGTTGTGAAGCGGGATAAACCTTGATCTTGATCTGCCCGGCGGTGTTCTTTTCCACCGCTTCGGCGAGCCAGTTGGCCTGGATGCCGGCGGCGCTGGTCGGCGGATTCATGTGCCCATAGCGCCATTCGATGGATTTCTGAGCCTGTGCAAAAGGCGTCGCCCCCAGACAGAGCGCCGAAACCAGCCCGAGAACAACGCGGCGGGAAAACAAGCGGCTTGCAACCATGATGTCTCCTGATATCTAATTGAAGAATATTGATGATTTGACCCTGCGACAAAGCGAACCTTAGGCCCATATTCTCAGCATGGTCAAACAGAATTGTTGATTGATTTTGATGGTTTTTTGAAATGTCATCAAACACATCCGCACCCCGGGCACGCATCGTCGACATCGCCCGCGAAGCCGGCGTCTCTACCGCCACGGTTGATCGCGTGCTCAACCGCCGCCCCGGCGTGCGCGAAACCACAGTCCAGCGCGTGCTCAAGATCGCCGGCGCCCTCGACTACCTGCCCGAAGCCAGCCTGTTCGAATCCCTGCGCCCAAAACCGCTGCGACTGAGCTTCCTGCTGCCCTCGGGAACCAATCGCTATCTGCGCATGCTGGGCGACATGGTCGGCTCGTCGGAAGAACATCTGGCACCGTTCAATGTACGCTGCCGCAACTACTTTATCGAGGGCTTCAACCCCGAGGTTCTCGCCGAGCGCCTGCTGTATCACGGACGCCGCTGCGACGGCGTGGCCTTCATGGCCCTGGAACACCCGCGCGTTCGTGAAGCGGTCGCCACGCTGGCCGACGAAGGTATTCCGGTGGTTACCCTGGTGTCCGACCTCACCCATTCGCGACGCGTGGCGTACGTCGGACTGGACAACCGCGCGGCCGGTCGCACCGCCGGCCTGCTCGTCGGCCGCTTTGCCGGAGGACGGGGGTCCGTGGCACTGATCGCCGGTAGCCGCAGCTATCGCGGCCACGAGGAGCGCGAAGTCGGCTTCCTCAGCCTGATCAGCGAAATGTTCCCGGCCATGCGCGTCGTCGGCCTGCGCGAGGGCCAGGACGAGGCAGAGAAGAACCGCAAGGAAACCCGGCAACTGCTGGAACAATTTCCCGATCTGGTGGGCATCTACAACATCGGCGGCGGCGCCGACGGCGTGGCCCTGGCACTCAAGGACGCCGGACGCGACCAGAAAGTCGTCCTCGTCGGGCACGGCCTGACGCCGGACACCCGGTCGCTGCTCATCGACGGCGCGATGGACGCCGTACTCACGCAACCTCCGCTGAGTGTCGTGATGAACAGCGTGCGCATCTTCTGCAACCTGCGCGACAAGCGTGACCCACTCTCCGGCGTCGAAGCCCTGCGCATCAGTGTGGTGTTCCGCGAAAACCTGCCATAACCCCCTGATCGGCCCAACCACCGGCCCTGGCCGGCGCACGGGCAACGAAAATACATCAAAATACATCATAGACAATCAGCCTTGTTGCATTGACAGCGGTCCGGCGCCGCTCTTCTAATAGTCCCCGACACGCCCGCCCTGGGCACCCCACAAGGAGACTGCAGAATGAACAAGGTCATCATCTCGCTCGCGCCGGTTTCGGCCGCCGACACGCGCGTCATTCCGGAGGAAGTCGCCGCGGAAGTGGTGCAGGCGGAAAAACTGGGCGCTGCCATGGTTCACCTGCACGTGCGCGACCAGACCGGCAAGTTGACGCCGGACGTCACCGATTTCGCCGAGACCATCGGCCTCATCCGCAAGGGGTCGAATCTGGTCATCCAGGCCTCTTCGGGCGGCATTTCCGAGATGAACATGGAGCAACGCTGCGCGCCGCTGTTCAAATGCCCGATCGTCGAAATGACCTCGCTCAACGGCGGCTCGACCAACCTCGGCGACGCCGTCTATGCCAACTCGCTGCCCGACATTCTCTACTGCGCGACGGTTGCCGCCGAAAAGGACATCGTTCCGGAGTACGAAGTCTTTGAAATCGGCATGATCAACTCGATCTGCCAGCTCGACTCGCAAATCAAGGTTTCAAAACCGATGCTGATCAACACCGTGTTCGGCCATCGCGGCACGATGCCGGCGACCATCGACGCGCTGGTGCATTTCCGCCACTTCGTGCCGAAGGACGCCTTGTGGGGCGTCACGCATTTCGGCCGGCGCGGCTTCGACTTCCTCGCCGCAGCCATCGGCATGGGCGCCGATCTCGTGCGCATCGGCTTCGAGGACAGCAAGTTCATCGATCCGGAAGAACGTGCCGAAAACAATCTGCAACTCGTGGAAAAACTGGCGACATTGATCCGTGCCATGGACCGCGAGATCGCCACGCCGGACGAAGCGCGCCGCATCCTCAACGTCAAACCGAAACCCTGAGGCTCCCATGGCCAAAGCCGCAATATTCCACACCAGCGCCGCCACGCTCGGACTGTTCCAGACGCTCACGGCCAAGTTCATGCCGGATGTCGAAATCGTGCACTTCGTCGAGGAGTCGATGATTCGCGAAGTGATGAAGAACGGCGGCCCGTCGCCGGACATCAACGCCCGTATCGCAGGCTACGTTCAGGCAGCTGAGAAAGCCGGCTGCGCCATCTTCATGACCGCCTGCTCATCGATCGGCGCCAGCGTCGAACAATGCCAGTTCCTGACCCGCATGCCGGTGACGCGCATCGACGAAGCGATGGTCGAGGAAGCCATCGAAAAAGGCCCGCGCATCGCCGTACTGGCCACCGTGGAAACCACTCTCAAGCCCACGCTGGAATACATCGAGCGCAAGGCGCACGCGGCGGGCAAGCAGATCACCGTGTTGCCGACCCTTATGGCGGAGGCGTTCAAGGCGCTGCTGGCCGGCGGCAACGAAACGCACGACCGCATCGTTTCCGCCGGACTGCACGAAGCGCTGGGAACCGCCGATGTCGTCGTCCTGGCCCAGGCCTCGATGGCACGCGTGATGAACACCATGCCGCCGTCGGACGTACCAGTCCTGACCTCGCCAGAACGGGGAATCCAACGCTTCAAAGAGAGGATCGAGGCATTACAGAACCGCTAGGGGCGCTGAAGAGGTGCAGAACCCGGGGGCTGGTTTGCTGATTTTATGAATTTCGCTTGCCGTAATCGCTTTTTCGAAATACCCTGTAAATCCAACGTCAGAAATTTGATTTACGGCAATGGTCAAAAGAAACCTCGAATCTGTACTCCGCGCACGGCTTGCCGCCATGGCCGGGGTCGTTCTGCTGGGGCCAAGGCAGGTCGGCAAGACAACAATGGCTCGTCAGGTGGCGGGAAACTGGCCCGGTGGCGCGATCTATCTGGACCTTGAACGCCCCGCCGATCGGCGGCGCCTCGACGATGCCGACACCTACCTGCGCGCGCAACGCGGCAAGCTCGTGGTCATTGACGAGATTCATCGCGCACCGGGCTTGTTCGAAATCCTGCGCGGCATCATCGACGACCGGCGTGCGGCGGGCGATCGCTTCGGCCACTTCCTCCTGCTCGGGTCCGCCGCCATCGAACTGATGCGTCAAGCGTCGGAAACCCTCGCCGGGCGGGTCGCCTATCTCGACATGGCGCCACTCGATGCGGGTGAAATCGCCCCGACCGGGATCGACATCGACCGTCTATGGGTGCGCGGCGGATTCCCGGACAGCCTGCTGGCCGCCACCGATGCCGATAGCCTTGACTGGCGTCGGGATTTCATCCGTTCGTATCTTGAGCGCGATGTGCCGATGTTCGCACCACGACTTCCAGCGGAAACCGTCGGCCGCCTGTGGCTCATGCTCGCGCACCAGCAGGGAGGCCTACTCAATCAGGCGCGTCTGGCCGCGAGCTTGGGCGTTTCGGCGCCGGCCATCGGGCGCTACATCGATCTTCTGGCCGACTTGCGCCTGCTGCGCCGACTACCGCCTTGGGGTGGCAATCTAAACAAACGGCTGGTCAAGACCCCCAAGATCTACATCCGTGACAGCGGCCTCGTGCACGCGCTGCTCGAACTGGAGCGCTGGGATCACATCATCGGCCATCCGGTCGCCGGTTCGAGCTACGAAGGGATGGTGATCGAAAACCTCATCCAGGCCGCCGGCGAACGCCGTCAGGCCTTCTATTTCCGCACCCAGGACGGTGCCGAAATCGACCTCGTTTTCGAAAGCGGCGGCATGCCGGAACTGGCCATCGAGATCAAACGATCATCCGCCCCCTCGCCGGACCGGGGGTTCTCAAGCGCGTGCGACGCCTTGGCGATCGACGCCCGGTATGTCGTTTATCCAGGCGATCAGGCGTTCCCATTGCGCCATGGAGCACAGGCGATTCCGCTGGGTGAGATGGTGGAACGGTTGCGGAGGCAGGATCCAACGTAGATGAGCGGAATGCGCCGTCGGACGTGCCGGTCCCGACCTCGCCAGAACGCGGCATCCAACGCTTCAAGGAGAAGATCGAGCGTCTGCCGTAGTCAATGAATGCTCCGGCGACCGGAAGATCAGGCCATCTGCTGCTCCAGCGTGAAGCCGGCACCGGCATCCTCGCGCAAAGCCTCCGCGAGGAACGGCATCACTCCGGCCAATGTGTCGTGCAGCGTCCACGGCGGGTTGAGGAGGAACATGCCGCTGCCGTGCATGCCGAAGCCATCCTTCGCCGGTTCGCGCACACGCAACGCCACGTGCAGCCAGCTCTTGGCTGGCAGGCGTTTCAGGCGCTGCGGCAGTTCGCGCGCTTCCAGGCGGGTCAACTGGGGATACCAAACGGCGTAGGTGCCGCCTGGAAAACGCGTCAGCGCGTCCTTGAGCGCGTGGAAGACGCGTTCATAGTCCTGTTTTTCTTCGTAGGATGGATCGATCAGCGCCACCGCACGGCGCGGCGGCGGTGGCAACAAGGCCTTGAGCCCGGCAAACCCGTCAGTACCTTCGACGACGACCTGCCGCCCGGCCTCCTGGAAATTCTCCTGCAGCAGGCGCGCGTCCTTGCTGTGCAGTTCGAACAGGCGCAGCCGGTCCTGCTCGCGTAGTGTCCAAAGGGCAAAGAACGGCGAACCGGGATATTTCTGCAGCCGCCCGTCAGGGTTGAAACGCCGGACCAGCGCCACGTAATCGGCCAGGCAAGCCGGGAGATCCTTGCGCTCCCACAGGCGGCCGATGCCACCCCGGTACTCGGCAAGCTTCTGCGCGTAAGCCGTGTCGAGCTCGTAGGCGCCGGCGCCGGCATGCGTGTCGATGTACCAGAACGGTTTGTCCTTCTGCCCGAGATAACGCGTCAGCTGAATCAGTACCAGATGCTTGAGGACATCGGCATGATTTCCGGCGTGGAACGCGTGGCGATAGCTGAGCATGGCTATTCCCGGCCGGAGTGGTTATTCAGGCAGGGCAATATTGCCTTCGGTGCTGAACTGGTAATCCTTGAAGATGTGCTCGGCCGTGAGCAGCTGATACGTGCCGTCTTCCTGCTTGCGGCTGGTGTCCTTCAGACGATAGGTGTAGTGCCCGCAGGTCCACAGTTCGAAGTTGCGCATTTGCGTGCACAGACAGGTCTTGTCCATCACCGAGACGCGCCTGGCGCCCGGATGCGCGGCCACTTCGCGGTTGTACGAGGTGATGTAGGAACAGTTGCCGGAAGCATCGAGCAGATAGCCGTAGGCCTCGCAGTTGGGACGGATGCCGTCGCCGATGGCCGGGCTGTTCGACAGCATGCGCATCGGGTAGCCGGTCGGCGAAATCATGTTGACTTCGATCCCGTCCTCGTTGGCCTCGAAGTACTTCTGCTTGACGTTGTCCGGCAGCCCGCACTCCTTGGCCACCGTGAACCGCGTCGCCACCTGCACGGCGGCGGCGCCGTTTTCGAGGAAGGTGGCCGCATCGCCGCCGGTGAAGATGCCGCCCGCCGGAATCAGCGGAATGTCGAGTTTCTCGTCCAGCAGGTATTGGCGAATTTCGGCGACGATGGTGGCCAGGTCGTACTTGGCCCAGTCCATCCCGAACCCGAGGTGCCCGCCGGCCAGCGGCCCTTCAATGACGATGTAGTCGGGCATGCGGTTGGTCCGTGCGCTCTTCTTCAGGAACAACTGAAGCGCACGCAGGGAAGAAACGATAATGCCCAGTTTGGCGTCGCGGAAGCGCGGGTGATCTTCGATCAGCCCGAACGAGCCGAGATGCAGGCCTGCGGCCAGCGTGATGCCGTCGATGCCGGCATCGAGCGCCGCTTCGAGCCGTACCTTCAACGTCTCGCGCGGCGCGTTCATGGTCAGCTTTTCCATGCAGTTGACCAGGATCAGGCCATCGCCATGTTTTCTGTCCATGGTGCGGCCGACGTGCAGCTTAGTGGCCTCGGCGAGTTGGCCGAGATCGAACTGGACGACCGACTTGTTGGAATTGGCGACGTTGAATTTGTACTGCTTGAGCTTGTCCTTGACGAACTTGGTGTCGAAACGGCGATCGGTCACCGTATTGACCATCGCGTCGGAGATGTGCCCGACACCGCCAAGGCGGGCTGCCTCGAGCGCCAGATCGGCCGTCGAGATATCGACGCCCATGCCGCCGATGACGATGGGCACCAGTTCCTTGTTGCCCAGCTTCAGACGAAAATCATCAACACGTTTCATCAAGAACCTTCCACTGACCCGAGTCCTGTCCCGTAAACAAGCGGGATCGAACGAATTTTGCGAATCCGCTATTATCGCTCATCAACCCGGAAGTTGGTTGAGCAACTGCCAAAAAATCAACCTCCCATGCGGTTTCCCGAAATGCCTGACACCCTTGCTTTTCGGTGCGCTGGCATGGCAAACCCCTGAAATCGGCAAGCGGCCGAGTGTATCATCAGCGACGGCAACGCAATCCAGTTCGAGGAGAACCCCGTGTCCGACTTCTGCGACCATGATCATCCTGCACCGGCGAGCCTTGGCATTCCCCGGGCGAAGAGTTTCGATGGCGCCGCATTCGAGAAAGCCGTCCTCGACCTGCTGAGCGCCTGCGGCATTGCCCCCGACGCCGATCACATGGGCAAGACCGCACAGCGCGTCCGCGACCTATGGCAGAAGCGGCTGCTCGGCGGCTACGACATGGATCCCGCAACGGCGCTGGGGGAAGGGTTTTCCGACCATCGCCGGGACATGGTCGTGGTGCGTGGCATAGCGATTCACGGCGTCTGTCCACACCATCTCGTGCCCTTCCGCGGCGTGGCGCATGTCGCATACCTGCCAGGCGGCCGACTGCACGGATTCGGGCGCATCGCCCGCCTGGTCGACGCCATTGGGCACCGTTTCACCTACCAGGAATGGATGACTCGCGACATTGCCGAAGCGTTGATGACCCATGGCAAAGCGCGCGGCGCGGCCTGCGTGGTCGAAGCCGAACAGTTGTGCCTGTTGCTGGGCGAAGATAGGCGCGGCGACGAACGCGTCGTTACTCAGGCGTTTACCGGCGAATTCGAAACATCCGATCAATGGCGCAGTGAATTCCTGCGCGCCATTGGCACCGGCCGCCGAGCCGATTGAACGGTTTGAATGGTTTTTGTACGGCCGCCTCAGTTCATCAGGGCGAGGACGAACGGCGTCGTCACCGACGCCAGTAGCGTAGACAGCACCAGCGCGCTGGCGGTCGGGCCTTCCAGCGCCTTGAACTGGCGCGACATCAGGTAGACGTTGGCGCCAGTCGCCATCGACGAGAGCAAGACCACTACCTGCGTCTCCATCTTCGGCAGGCCGAGCGTCCAAGCCAGCCCCCACACGATCAGCGGCAGGACGATCAGTTTGATCGCGCAAACGGCGAAGCTGAAACGCAGTCCCTCGCGGATACCATACTCGGCGAGTCCCATGCCGAGGGCGACCAGCGCCATCGTCGAACCGGACTGCCCGACCATGTTGATCGGCGCATCGATCGCTTCAGGCAAATCCCAGCCGGACAGACTGACCAGGGTGCCCCCAAGGATTCCGACAACCACCGGATTGGTCAGTACGCCTTTCGCCGTTCGTGCAAAACCGTGTGCCGAGAAGCTGCCGTGCCGCGCCCATTCCACCGAAACGGTCACCAGCGTCCACAGAATCAGCGCGTTGAAGACCAACACCAAGGCCACCGAAGGCACCGCCGCTTCGCCCAGCGACACCTTGGCCAGCGGCAAGCCGAGCATCACGTTGTTGGAAAACACTCCACCCAGCGCGAAAACCGACTGCGAGACACCATCTAGCTTGAAGACCTTCCACGACACCAGCCGCCCGATCAGAAAGACGATCAGGCAACCGCCGAAAAAAGCGATCAGCAGGCGCGAATCGACCGGCGGCAGATTGCGCGAATTGCTCATCAGCCGAAACAGCATGGCCGGCAGTGCCAGCGTGAACACGAAACGGGTCAAACCGTCAGAAACTGCGGTCGGCCATCCCGAAAGCCGCATCGTCAGGTAACCGATCAAGACCAATGAGAACAGGGGTAAAGCCAGCGCAAGCTGATGCAGAAACACGTCCATCGGGATTCTTCTTCGAGCAGAGGGAAAAGGGCGGCAACGCCCGACGCTACGGATGACCTATAATCGCGCGACTCGAGACGATGCACCGCCGGCCAACATTATCCATGACCTCCCTTCCCTTTTGCAGCACTCCGGAAAAAGTTTTTTCGCTGATCCACGTCGACCGTTCGCTGATTGTCGCCAACAAGCCGACTCGACTGCTCTCCGTCCCCGGACGCGGCCCGGACAAGCAGGACTGCCTGGTCAGCCGCATCCAGACCGAATTCCCGGACGCGCTGATCGTGCACCGCCTGGATTACGACACTTCGGGACTCATCGTGCTGGCGCGGGGGAAGACAATGCACCGCGCATTGAGCATCCTGTTCCAGGATCGCTTCGTAACCAAGCGTTATGTCGCTGTCGTGAATGGAAAACCGGAATCCGAGAGCGGCGAGGTCAACCTGCCGTTGATCGTAGACTGGCCGAACCGGCCGTTGCACAGGGTCGACTTCGAAATCGGCAAATCGGCGCTCACGCTCTACCGGGTCCTGGGCTACGACGCCGGGAAAGATTGTTCCCGTGTCGCCCTGACTCCGGAAACGGGCCGCACGCATCAGTTGCGCGTACATATGCAGTCGCTCGGCCATCCGATTCTCGGCGATCCCCTGTATGCCGACGAGAACGCCAAGGGCAAGTCGGACAGGCTGCTGCTGCACGCCGAATACCTCGCCTTCGCACATCCGGTGACGGGAAAGGCGTTGAGTTTCACCTGCGACGCACCGTTTTAGCGGCGCGCAAAAAGACCCGTCACACCGGCGAAAGCCGGTGTCCAGTCGATCACCTTTGGCGTGCGCTCTGGATCCCGGCTTGCGCCGGGATGACAGACGGAAAATCTACCCGCGTCGCAACGACTCGTTGAGCGCTTCGAGCGCTTCCGACCCCGGACACAGTTCGGCGACGCCGAGTTGGTTGAGCGGGGTTTCAACGGTATTGAGATAGCGGTGCAGTTCTTCCGCACTGCTATCCACGTAGATCAGCCCGGTGACGATCTCGCCGAGCGCGGCGCGCTCCTGCAGGTAATTCATGGCCCCGACGCGATCGGACGGATCGTATTCCTCGTGCAGCTTGCGCAGATGCAGGATCGAGCCGTCATGCTGCACGATGCGGCGCAGCTCGCCCGGGGCGTAGGTCGCGGTGATCTTGTCACGCGGCAGGATCACGTCGAGGCGGTTGACCGCCTCGTTGTGCTCGCGCACGTAGTCGTAGCTGCGCGTCGAGCCGGCGTGGTTGTTGAAGGTCACGCACGGACTGATCACGTCGATCAGCGCCGAACCGCGGTGGCGCATGGCGCCCTTGATCAGCGGGATCAACTGTTCCTTGTCGCCCGAGAAACTGCGCGCCACGTAGGTCGCGCCGAGCTGCAGGGCCAGCGTCACCAGGTCGATCGGCGAGTCGTTGTTCACCACCCCGCGCTTGCTCTTCGAGCCTTTGTCGGCGGTGGCCGAGAACTGGCCCTTGGTCAGGCCGTACACGCCGTTGTTCTCGACGATATAGACCATGTTCACTCCGCGCCGCATGGCGTGGGCGAACTGGCCGATGCCGATGGAGGCCGAGTCGCCGTCGCCGGAGACGCCGAGGTACAGCAGGTCGCGGTTGGCCAGCGCGGCACCGGTGAGCACCGAGGGCATGCGCCCATGCGTGGTGTTGAAACCGTGCGAGTTGCCGAGGAAGTAGTCCGGCGTCTTCGACGAGCAGCCGATACCGGAGAGCTTGGCCACGCGGTGCGGCTCGATGTCGAGGTCGAAGCAGGCCTGCACGATCGAGGCGCTGATCGAGTCGTGGCCGCAGCCGGCACAGAGGGTGGAGATGGCGCCTTCGTAGTCGCGCTTGGTGTAGCCGAGCGCGTTCTTCGGGGTGTCGGGACGCAGCAGTTTGGGTTTGGCAAGATAGGTCATGAGGCCACCTGTTTACGCAGCGGGGTCACGTTGTTTTCCTTGACGATGTCGGCGATGCGGCCGGCGATGAAGCGCGCGGTGATCGGCGTGCCGTCGTAGTGCAGGACGCGGATCAGGCGCTTGGGATCGACGTCGCCTTCGTTGATGAGCATGGTGCGCAGCTGGGCGCTTTCGTTCTGCTCGACGACAAAGACGTGGTCGTGGTCGGCAATGAAGCGCATCACCTCGTCGGCAAACGGGAAACCACGCACGCGCAGCAGATCCACATGCACACCCTGTTTTTCCAGCATGGCGAAGGCCTCGGCCATGGCCGGGCTGGTCGAGCCATAGTAGATGGCGCCGAAGCGGGTGGCCTGGCTGGCTTTCTTCTCGACCGGGGTGGGCACGAGCTTTCTCGCCGTGACGAACTTGCGGCGCAGGCGTTCCATGTTGTAGACGTAGTCGGTGCCGGCTTCGCTGTACTTGGCGTAGGCGTTGCGCGTGGTGCCGCGGCTGAAGAACGCGCCCTTGGTCGGGTGCGTGCCGGGGATGGTGCGGTACGGAATGCCGTCGCCGTCGACGTCCAGGTAGCGCCCGAAGTTCTTGCCGGCGTCGAGGTCGGCGGCGCTCATCACCTTGCCGCGGTCGTACTGGCGGTTGTCGTCCCAGTCGAAGGGCTGGCACAGCACCTCGTTCATGCCGATATCCAGGTCGGACATGACGAAGACCGGGGTCTGCAGCCGCTCGGCCAGGTCGAAGGCCTGCGCCGTCAGGGTGAAGCACTCGTAGGGGTCTTCGGGGAACAGCAGCACATGCTTGGTATCACCATGCGAGGCGTAGGCGCAGGCCAGCAGGTCGGACTGCTGGGTGCGCGTGGGCATGCCGGTGGACGGACCGCCGCGCTGGACGTTGACGATCACCGCTGGGACTTCGGCGAAGTAAGCGAGGCCGAAGAATTCCTGCATCAGCGAGATACCGGGGCCGGAGGTGGCGGTAAAGGCGCGCGCGCCGTTCCACGAGGCGCCGATGACCATGCCGATCGAGGCCAGTTCGTCTTCGGCCTGGACGATGGCGTAACGCGCCATGCCGTTGTCCGGGTCGGTACGGAACTTGCGGCAATAGCTGCTGAAGGCTTCGATGACCGAGGTCGATGGGGTGATCGGGTACCAGCCGGCCACCGTCGCGCCGCCAAAGACCGCGCCCAGGCCGCAGGCGTCGTTGCCATTGCTGAAGATGCGATTGCCGACGCCGTCGGAGTGTTCGACGGTGAGGCCGATCGGGCACGGCAGGCTGGCCTTGGCTTCGTCGTAGCCAAGCTTCAAGGCCTGCAGATTGGAGGCGATAAGCTTGTCCTTGCCGCGGTACTGGTGGGCGATCAGGCCTTCGACGACCTTGAAGTCCATGTCCAGCAGCGCGGTCAGCGCACCGACGTAGAGGATGTTCTTCATCAGCTGGCGCTGGCGCGGGTCGGTGTATTCGCGCGTGCAGATCTCGGTCAGCGGCAGGCCGAGGACGACGATGTCGTCGCGGAAGCGCGAGCGCGGCAGCATCTTGGTGCTGTCGTAGAACAGGTACCCACCGGGGGCGAGTTCGGCGACGTCGCGGTCCCAGGTCTGTGGGTTCATGGCCACCATCAGGTCGCAGCCGCCGGAGCGACCGAGCCAGCCTTCCCCGGAGACGCGCATCTCGTACCAGGTCGGCATGCCCTGGATGTTGGAGGGGAAGATGTTGCGCGGGGCCACGGGTACGCCCATGCCCATCACGGCGCGGGCGAACAGTTCATTGGCCGAGGCCGAACCGGTGCCGTTGACGTTGGCGAACTTGATGACGAAATCGTTGCACTTCTGGAGCGGTTGCATGGTACTCATGTCCTCGGAGCCTCCCGGCCGGCCTGGGCGGTTTCAAGATAGAACTTCTGCATGTCCCAGGCGCCCGTCGGGCAGCGTTCGGCACACATGCCGCAATGCAGACAGATGTTTTCGTCCTTGACCATGACGCGTCCGGTCTTCAGCGTGTCGGACACGTACAGGGCCTGGTCGGTGTTCTTCGCCGGGGCCTTGAGGCGGCCGCGCAGGTCGTCTTCTTCGCCGTTGGCGGTGAAGGTGATGCACTCGGTCGGACAGATGTCGACGCAGGCGTCGCATTCGATGCAGGCCTTCGGAGTAAACACCGTTTCGACGTCGCAGTTCAGACACCGTTCGGCTTCGGAACAGGCCATCAGCGGGTCAAACCCGAGTTCGAGCTCGAGTTTGATGTTCTTGAGGGTCTTTTCCAGGGATTTCACCGGGACCTTCTTGCGCTCTTCCTCGGAGACCTGGTTGTCGTAGCTCCATTCGTGGATGCCCATTTTCTGGCTGACCAGCGTGTAGCTGTGCGGCGGTCGCTCTTCGAGTTTCTTGCCCTTGCAGAAGAGGTCGATGGAAATCGCTGCTTCGTGGCCGTGGGCGACGGCGGTGATGATGTTCTTGGGGCCGAAGGCGGCGTCGCCGCCGAAGAAGACTTTCGGGAGCGTGGACTGGAAGGTCTGCGCGTTCAATACCGGCAGCCCCCATTTGTCGAATTCCAGGCCGATATCCTTCTCGATCCACGGGAAGGCGTTCTCCTGCCCGATGGCCACGAGCACTTCGTCACATTCCATGAACACGTCGGGTTCGCCGGTCGGCACGAGGTTGCGGCGGCCCTTGTCGTCGTATTCGGCCTTGACGACTTCGAAGGTGACGCCCTTAAGCTTGCCGTTCTCATGCACGAATTCCTTGGGCACGTGCATGTTGATGATCGGGATCTGTTCGTGCAGGGCTTCTTCCTTCTCCCACGGGGAGGCTTTCATCTCGTCGAAGCCGCTGCGCACCACGACCTTGACGTCGGTGCCGCCCAAACGGCGGGCAGAGCGGCAGCAGTCCATGGCGGTGTTGCCGCCGCCGAGGACGATGACGCGCGGGGAGATCTTGGTGGTGTGGCCGAAGGCGACGTTGGCCAGCCAGTCGATGCCGATGTGGATGTGCGCGGCCGCTTCCTTCCGCCCGGGAATGTCGGCGTCGCGCCCGCGCGGGGCGCCGGTGCCGACGAAGACGGCATCCCACTCATCGCCGTCGGTCATGTCCTTGAGGCTCTTGACCCAGTGGTTGAGGTGCAGCTCAACGCCGAGGTTGAGGATGTAGTCGCACTCTTCGTCGATCACGCTGTCGGGCAACCGGAACTTGGGGATCTGCGTGCGCACCATGCCGCCGGGGGCCTTGCCGCAGTCGAAAATGCTGACGGCGTAGCCTTGCAGGGCGAGGTCGCGCGCCACGGTCAGCGAGGCCGGGCCGGCGCCGATGCAGGCGACGCGCTTGCCGTTCTTCTTCTCGGGAGCCTTGGGCAGTACGGCAGCGATGTCGTCCTTCAGGTCGGCGCAGACGCGCTTCAAGCGGCAAATAGCCACCGGATCCTTGTCGATCCGGCCCCGCCGGCACGCCGGCTCGCACGGCCGGT
Organism: Candidatus Accumulibacter sp. UBA704; assembly: GCA_002304785.1. Taxonomy (GTDB): domain Bacteria; phylum Pseudomonadota; class Gammaproteobacteria; order Burkholderiales; family Rhodocyclaceae; genus Propionivibrio. The sequence continues at coordinate 24,050 of DBMG01000189.1, forward strand.
CGCACACCCGCCCGAGAATTCCGGGAAAGACGTTCGACTTCCAGTTAATCATGTACGCTTCCGAATACCGTCCCCCGGCAATCAGCCGGATGTACTCGGGAACAGGGGTATGGGCAGGGCATGCCCACTGGCAGTCCACGACCTTGTGAAAATAGTCAGAACCACCGATATGCGTCGGTTTCACGTGAGAAAAACTCCACTTTTGAACTAAAAGGCCGACAGGAAATACAATGTCGGCTCCCAAGAATAGCCCAGCGTAGGCGAGTGTACCAGCGAGGGCTATGGTTAGGAATTGCTAAATATTCAGTTAAATATGACTAATCGGAACAACCCCAGCGCTAAAAAATACGCTACCCTTCATTCTCTCAACCAATTTCGGGTAATACATCATGGCTTTGCGCGCACTCATCTTTGATGTCGACGGAACACTGGCCAATACGGAGCGCGACGGACATCGCCCGGCGTTCAACGCGGCATTTGCGGAGGTTGGGCTGCCTTGGTACTGGGACGAATCCTTCTACGGGACGCTGTTGATCAAAAGCGGCGGTCTTGAACGGCTTCATTTCTACGCCGAGCATTTCGATCCGTCAGTGCGCGCGCGGCCTGATTTCGAACAGCTGATGCAACGCATCAATGAACTCAAGACTCGCAACTACCAGCGCCTGCTCGCCGCAGGAGCGATCCCGCTGCGCGCCGACATCGGCCAGCTGATCTGCGATGCCCGCACCGAAGACGTGCGCCTTGGCATTGCCTCCAGTTCAAAACTGGAAAACATCGTCGGCCTGCTGCGCGCCAACCTGGGGCCGAATGCCGAGGCCTGGTTCGACGCCATTGTTTCCGGCGAGGTCGTCCAGTCAAAGAAGCCCTCACCCGACGTCTACAAGAAAGTGCTTGAACAACTCAAGCTGCCGCCGCGAGACTGCCTGGTCGTCGAGGACTCCGCACATGGGTTGGCATCCAGCCTTGCCGCCGGCATTCCGACGGTGATCACGCTGAGCGACTACACGCACGACGAGGATTTCGAAGGCGCCCGTATGGTGCTGCACGAAGCCGAACATTTGTCGCTGGAGAAACTGCGGTTGTGGCACGCCACCGCCAGCACATCCTGATTTTTGGCGACTCTTTCACTCGGGGCCTGACAGGAAACGGTCAGGCCTTTTCTTTGAGCGACCGTCTCGGATAGATGTCGAAACGACTGGAGTTGCCTTCCAGGGCATAGCTGGGGAGCTTGTCGCCCAACGCGGGCGCCTTGCGCGGCCGCTTCACCACGACGCGGTGCGTGGCCAGTGCCTGCGCAGCTTCAAGCAAACCAGGAGCATCGTCGTCATCGCCCACCAGCGGTCGAAAAAGGCGCATTTCCTTCTTCACCAGCGCACTCTTGTCGCGATGCGGGAACATCGGATCGAGGTACACAACCTGCGGCGCCTCGCTCTCCCAGGCACGCATCAGTTCAATGGCATTTCCCGCGAGAAGGCGCATGCGCGCGACGATCGACCCGACCACGGCATCGCCGCTCGCACGCGACAAACCATCCTCGAGCAAGGCAGCGATCAGCGGATGCCGTTCGATCAGCGTCACATCGCATCCCAGCCCCGCCAGCACAAATGCGTCGCGCCCCAACCCGGCTGTCGCATCCAGAATCGAAGGCCGGATTCCCGGCTGGATACCGACGGCCTTGGCGATCATCTGTCCACTACCGCCACCGAACTGTCGACGATGCGCAACCGCTCCGGCCACGAAATCGACCCGTACCGGTCCCGGCGCGTCCGGACCGAGCAACGCCATCTGCAGCCCATCCAGGCCCAGTTGCAACGCGTAGTCGGACGCGCCGCCGAAAGGCAGACCGAGGCGATTTGCCCAACGCCGCGCCTCCGCTTCGCATTCCGGAACGAGTGCGACGACACACACTGAAGCTCCGGGGGCAGGCTGCCCGCCTTGATTGTTCGCCTCTCTTTTGACCTCGCGCAACGGAGACTAGAGCCGGAAACGTTCGACAAGCCCGTACAGCCCCTTGGACAAGCCGCTCAATTCGTCGACGGTCCGGTTGGCCCCTTGCACAGCCTGGTCGGTTTCGATGGTCATGCGATTCACCTCTTCAGCGGCCCGCGCCATTTCGTTGGTCGCCACCGACTGTTCATGCGTCGCCTCGGCGATATCCCGGATCGAACTGACCAGTTTCCCCATTTCTGTCTGGATGCCAGTCATTTCGGCAGCCACATTCCGCGAGGCATCCAATCCGACGGCCACCGAGTTCTGTGTGTCGCCCATGTCCTTCAGCGCCGACTGGATATCTCCATGCGTCGAGTCGATCAGGGTGCCGATTTCCACCGTCGCCCGCGAAGTGCGCTCGGCCAATTTCCTGACCTCATCGGCCACCACGGCGAACCCTCTCCCTGATTCCCCGGCCCGGGCCGCCTCGATCGCGGCATTCAGTGCCAGAAGGTTGGTCTGGTCGGCAATCTCGCGAATCGCCCCGATGATGGCATTCATCTGGTTGGACCGCTGTCCGAGCGAAGTCAGCGTATTGGCCAGTTGCCCGACCTTCTCGGAAATCTTCTCGATGCCCTGTGCAAGATCATTGACCGCCTCCGCCGATTGCCTGGAAACGTCGCCTGTCAACGTCGCAGTCTGTTCCGCGTGCCTCGCGTTTTCGGCGATGTGGTTGATGCTGACCGTGATTTCCTCGATCGTCGCCGCCGTGGAACTCAAGGTTTCCGCCTGGCGTTCGGACTCGGAGGCCATCGCGTGGGTCATCCCGTTCAGTGTGCCGAACCCGGTATTGAGCGCCGTGGCATTGTCGCGCACCTCGATGAACATGCTGCGCAGGCTGTCGATGAAGCGGTTGAAGGCCGCCGCCGTCTGTCCGATTTCGTCCTTCGAATCGGCGCTCAGCTTGCGCGTCAGATCGCCCTGCCCGCTGGAAATTTCCGCCAGCGCGTCGCGCAACCGGAACAACCCGGTGAGCAAACGTGACAAGGCCACATTGCCAAGGAGCGCGCCAAGAGCAGCCATCGAGAGGCCGGCAATTACCAGAACCATCAGCAGTGAGTTCAATGGGGAGAGTATCGTCGCCTTGTCGACCACCGCACAAAGGACCCAGTCCACACCCGGCACCGAAGAGGCGACGACATATTTGGTTCTTGCGTCCAGTTCGACTTCGCGCACCGCGATCTTGTCGTCGGCCGACTGCAGTCCCCCGGCATCGAAACCGCCAATCACTTCCGCCACGGGTTTCAGTGCGGAATCAGGCTTTTGATGAGCCACGATCTTCCCGTCGCGAGTGGCAAGGAACGCGTAGCCGTCGCCGCGCAGCTGAATCGAATTGACGATGGCGATCATTTCTTCCAGCGAAATGTCGCCGCCGACCACACCCGGCTGCCCACCCGCGTCGAACGGCCTGGCCACGGTAATCCCCGGCTTCTTGGTGCTGGCAAAGATGTACGGCGCTGTAGCCACGGTGCCCTTGACCTCGTTGGCCAGCTTGTACCAGGGGCGAGCCGTGGGATCGTACCCTTCCGGCGGTTTCTTCTCCGCCAGGTTGTAGATCATCCGCTTATCGCCATAGCCGGCAAACGTCTGGTCGAATCGTCCGGCATCCTTCCCTGCGTTGAGGAACGGCAACGGATCGCCGCCCGCGGACAGCCTGTTTGCCGTGGCCTCGATCGCATCGCGCCGTTGCGCCATCCAGCGCGAGAGCGCTTCGCGATTGCCTCGCACGGAAGCCTCGATTTCCTTGCTCACCCCATCGATGATCTGGATGCGCATTTGCCAGTAGGCGATCCCCGACAAGGCCGCAATCACCAGCATGATCATGACGGCAATTAGGGCAAGCAGACGCTGTTTCAAAGACATACATCCTCCGGAATCGTTATGGTCAGAAGATACGGCCACGTGTCCGGCCCGACAGCGATCAGTCAGGCCCCCTTCTTTTGCGACTTCAACCAGCCGTAATGGTAGCAGGGTATTTCGCCACCTCGGAAGCGCTCGCCAACGCACTACCCAAAGAAGCATGCACGGTGGCGCGCCGGCTACTTGCCCGCATCAATCCGGTGCTACCGAGGCCTATTCCTCAACGGAATTTCCGCTCAACTGAACACATTTCCGCGCCAATATCTCCGTCGGGTCCAGAACCACGACCGTTTTACCGGCAACAGGAAATTCCTCGTTCTGCTCAAGCAAAAGAGGCAACTCGGTACAGCCGAGAATGATCACCTCAGCTCCCCGCAATACCAGCGAAGTCAATGCCAGCAATAAATCATCCACGCACTTGCCTTCGGTGAAACCCGCCTTGACCCCCTGGGGACCATAGATCGCGCTCATCACCCGGTTCTGGTTTTCCTCGTCCGGAACGAGAAGCTCGAATCCGGCGTTGCTGATGGCGTCGTGGTAGACACGGCTGCCGATCGTTCCACTGGTGGCCAATAGGCCGATTTTCCTGCATGTTCCATGGTTCCGCTTGATGCACTCGGCCGTTTCGAACAGCATGTTCACGATCGGAATCGACAGGTACGGCTGGATGCGCTCAACAAAGGCATGCGCAGTGTTGCATGGAATCGCGATGATGTTCGCATCATCTGCCTCGAGCTTCTTGCACGTCGAGTACAGAGCTATCGTGGGATCGACACCGTCGCCGATCAGATTCTCGGTGCGATCCGGAATCTGCGGATTCTGTTCGACGACCAGCTTGACATGTTCCTGATCGCGGCCGGCCCGTGTATTGCGCACGATCTTGTTCATGAAATCCACGGTTGCCGCCGGCCCGACACCGCCGACCACACCGATCTTGAACTGCTTCGCCTTCAGCCCGATCTGGTCGGATACGGCGTAGTTGGCATAGATCTGGTTCGTGTCGATGATCGGTATTCCGCGCTCCTGCAGGGCATCGATGACCACAGGGATTTCCGAGACCCCAGGCACGATCAGTTCGGCCCCCTGCCCCAGTAGATCGACACAAGCCTTGGACAGCAGATCCACTGAAGAGCCGCGTAGGCAGCCCGCCTTGATCCCTTGAGGACCGTAGATGGCGGGCATCACGCAGTCACGTTGCACTTCACTCCGCGGATAAGAGAGAGTCCACCCCTCTTCCGGAAAATAGCGTTCGAACAGACGCTTGGCGCGCACGTAATCGGAAGTGAGGATTCCCAGGCGCTTTACGCCCGCATGCTGGTGCGTCAGATAGTCGCGCAGCGCTTCCATGATATTGGCGATATGCGGCGTTGTCTCGGCCGCAATCTCGTCGAGGAAGGTATGACTCAAGAAACACGGCAAGAGAACCGTATCGACATGCCGATCAGCAAACCCCCTGACCATGTCGAAGACATAGATCTTGCGGCCGTTCTGGGAAGCTCCGGCGGCGCCGGGATTTTCTTCATCACGAAACGGATGCTGTTCGAAAAGGATTTCCGGTTGTTCCTGTCCACTCCTCGCCGGCAACGCCTTGACCAGCTTGAAGAACACATCGGCCGCGCCGAGCGCACCCAGCCCCCCGACAATTCCGAAATGGCGCCTTGTTGCATTTCCCGTCACGACACAACCTCGCAGACTTTCCGTAAAGATTCAATATTATGACCCGACACACAATCCGCTTCCCCACACGGAGCAACGGATTGTGTGCTTTCAGGCGATCACGCCCACTTTT
>DBMG01000053.1:0-3384 GCA_002304785.1 Candidatus Accumulibacter sp. UBA704
GTAGTCGACCGGCTGATCACCAATTTCCACCTGCCGAAGTCGACCCTGCTCATGCTCGTCTCGGCATTTGCCGGATGCGCTACCATACGCGCCGCCTATCGCCACGCCGTCGAACAGCGCTACCGCTTCTTCAGCTACGGCGATGCGATGCTCCTCGAAAAGAACCCTGAAAGCCCGGACCATGCAGTTTGAACTCCTCACTACCGACGGCGCCGCGCGGCGCGGACGCCTGACGCTCGCCCATGGCGTCGTCGAAACTCCCGTGTTCATGCCGGTCGGCACCTACGGCACGGTCAAGGCAATGACGCCACGCGACCTCGACGAGATCGGCGCGCAGATCTGTCTCGGCAACACCTTCCACCTGTGGTTGCGCCCGGGGCTGGAAGTTATCGCTGCGCACGGTGGACTGCACCGCTTCATGGGCTGGGACAAGCCAATCCTCACCGATTCGGGCGGCTTCCAGGTTTTCTCGCTCGGCGCGCTGCGCAAGATCACCGAGGAAGGCGTCAAGTTCTCCTCGCCGATCAACGGCGACAAGCTGTTCCTGACACCCGAAGAGTCGATGCGCATCCAGCACACGCTGAACTCGGACATCGTGATGATCTTCGACGAATGCACACCGTATCCGGCCACTTTCGACGAGGCCGCGAAATCAATGCGCCTGTCCCTGCGCTGGGCGCGGCGCTCGCGCGATGAGCACAACCGGCTGGAGAACCGCAACGCGCTGTTCGGCATCGTTCAGGGCGGCATGCATGAAGATCTGCGTGACGAGTCGCTGGCCGGGCTGGCCGAAATCGATTTCGACGGCTTCGCCATCGGGGGGTTGTCGGTCGGCGAACCCAAGGACGAGATGGCGCGCATCCTCGCCCATACCGCACCGCGCCTGCCGACACACAAGCCGCGCTATTTGATGGGCGTCGGCACACCGGAGGATCTGGTGCATGGCGTGCAAACCGGCATCGACATGTTTGACTGCGTGATGCCCACGCGCAACGCCCGTAACGGCCATCTTTTCACCCGCTATGGCGACATCCGCATCAAGAACGCGCACTACAAGAACGACCGGCGCCCTTTGGACGAATCCTGCGACTGTTATACGTGCCGCAATTTCAGCCGCGCCTACCTGCACCATCTGTTCCGCGTCGGCGAAATCCTTGGCGCGCAGCTGAACACCATCCACAACCTGCATTACTACCAGACGCTGATGCGCGAACTGCGCGCCGCCATCGCCGCCGGCAAGCTCGCGGAACTGGTCACGGGCTTCCACGCCGGACGCGCCGCGAACGCCGAAGCAGCGGCGCCGTGATACCGCGGCGATAGCGCAGTGATAGAATAGCCCGTTAATTTTCCCGTAGCTTTCACTACTGTCATTCGATTCCACCACCCCAGGAGACTAATGTGTTGATCAGCAATGCCTATGCCCAAACTGCCGCTGCCGCGGGCCCGATGGAAAGCGCCATGCAGTTCCTGCCGATCATTCTGATGTTCGTCGTGCTCTACTTTCTGATGATCCGGCCCCAACAAAAGAAAGCCAAGGAACACAAGGCCCTGCTCGAAGCCCTGGGCAAGGGTGATGAGGTCGTCACTCAGAGCGGCATGGTTGGACGCATCACCAAGGTCAGCGAAGATTTCGTGACCGTCGAGATCGCCGCCAACGTCGAAGTGCAGATGCAGAAGCCCTCCATCGTGGTCGTCCTGCCCAAGGGGACGCTCAAGAGCCTGTAAGCAGGCAAGCAGAACGAATGAGGCGTCGGCCACCATCCGACGCCTCAATTCCATTTCAAGGCTGTTTCCTGCTCCCGAATTCCCTTTCTTCACACTCCTCATGAACCGCTACCCGCTCTGGAAATACATTACCGTCGTCGTTGCGCTGCTGATCGGTTTCATCTATACGCTGCCGAATTTTTTCGGCGAATCGCCCGCCGTTCAGGTATCCAGCGCCAAGGCCACGCTCAAGGTCGACACCAGGACGCTTGACCGAGTCGAAAGCACGCTCAAGGCCGCCAGCATCGAAAGCAACGGGACATTCCTCGACACCAACGGCGTCAAGGTTCGCCTGAAGGACACCGACACCCAGCTCAAGGCCAAGGATCTGCTGGAAAAGCAGTTCAATCCGGACCCCAACGATCCGCAATACGTCGTCGCCCTGAACCTGCTTTCCAGTTCGCCGAAATGGCTGACCAATATGGGCGCACTGCCGATGTATCTCGGCCTTGACCTGCGCGGCGGCGTGCACTTCCTGCTCCAGGTCGACATGAAGGGCGCGCTGACCAAGCGTCTGGACGCCATCAGTGGCGACCTGCGCAGCCTGCTCCGCGACAAGAGCATCCGGCACGGCGGGGTGAACCGCGAGGGAGAGCGCATCGTCATCCGCTTCCGCGATGAGGAAACGCGCGCAAAGGCACGCATCTCGCTGGAGGACAACCAGCCCGATCTGGCGCTGGTCGACCAGGGCGAAGGTACCGATCTCCGCCTGGCCGCCACGCTGAAACCGGCGGCCATCCTGAAAATGCAGGAATTCGCCATCAAGCAGAACATGGGCACTCTGCACAACCGGATCAACGAACTCGGCGTCGCCGAGCCGGTCATCGCCCAGCAGGGAGCCGACCGCATCGTCGTGCAGCTGCCCGGCGTGCAGGACACGGCCAAGGCCAAGGACATTCTCGGCCGCACCGCCACGCTGGAAATCCGCATGGTGGACGACACGCCCGGCGCACTGGAGGCGGCGCTGGCCGGTCAGGTTCCGTTCGGGGTGGAACTGTATGTGGAACGCGGCGGCCGTCCGTTGCTGGTCAGGAAACAGGTATTACTCACCGGCGACCGCCTGACCGACGCGCAACCCGGATTCGACAACCAGACGCAGGAACCGGCGGTGCACCTCACGCTGGACTCGGCTGGTTCGCGCATCTTCAAGGAAATCACGCGCGAAAACGTCGGCAAGCGCATGGCCATCCTGCTCATCGAGAAGGGCAAGGGAGAAGTGGTCACCGCGCCGGTCATCCGCACCGAGATCGGCGGCGGCCGTGTGCAGATTTCCGGCAGCATGAGCACAACAGAGGCCAACGACACGGCGCTGCTGCTGCGCGCCGGTTCGCTTGCCGCCCCGATGGAGATCATCGAGGAGCGCACCATCGGCCCGAGCCTCGGTGCCGACAACATCCAGAAAGGCTTCCACTCGACGATGTGGGGCTTTGCCGCCATCGCCGTGTTCATGTCGGCGTACTACATGCTGTTCGGTTTCATCTCGGTGACAGCCCTGGCCGCCAACCTCCTCTTCCTGGTAGCCCTGCTCTCCCTGCTGCAGGCCACCCTGACACTGCCGGGCATCGCGGCCATCGCCCTGACGCTGGGCATGGCCATCGACGCCAACGTGCTGATCAACGA
>DBMG01000053.1:3411-8154 GCA_002304785.1 Candidatus Accumulibacter sp. UBA704
AACATCACCACGCTGATCGCCGGCATCGCCCTGCTCATCTTCGGCTCAGGCCCGGTGCGCGGTTTCGCCGTGGTGCACTGCCTGGGCATCCTGACTTCGCTGTTCTCCGCTGTGGTCGTTTCGCGCGCCTTGGTCAACCTGATCTACGGCCGCCGGCGCAAGATCGAGTCGCTGTCCATCGGACAGATCTGGAAACCCGGCACCAGCACGGCCATTACGAAATAAGGAAGATCAGCGATGGAATTTTTCCGCATCAAGAAAGACATTCCCTTCATGCGCCACGCGCTGGTGTTCAACGTCATTTCGTTGGCCACCTTCCTGCTGGCGGTTTTCTTCCTGTTCAGCCGCGGGTTGCATCTTTCCGTTGAATTCACCGGCGGCACGCTGATCGAGGTCAACTACGCGCAGGCCGCGGATCTCAACAAGATCCGCGACGGTCTTGGCAGGGCCGGCTACACCGACACTTCGGTGCAGAACTTCGGTTCCAGCCGCGACGTGCTGATCCGCCTGCCGCTCAAGGCGGAACAGAGCTCCGCCAAAATCGGCGATGCGGTGATGAGCGTCCTCGACGCCGAGGCGCCGGGCGCCAGCCTGCGCCGCGTCGAATTCGTCGGCCCGCAGGTCGGCAAGGAACTGGCGGAGAACGGGGCGCTGGCACTGCTGTTGGTCATTCTCGGCATCGTCGTCTACCTCGCTTTCCGCTTCGAGTGGCGATTCTCTGTCTCGGCGATCATCGCCAACCTGCACGACGTTGTCATCATCCTCGGCTTCTTCGCCTTCTTCCAGTGGGAATTCTCGCTTTCCGTCCTGGCCGCGGTGCTCGCCGTGCTCGGCTACTCGGTCAACGAATCGGTGGTGGTCTTCGACCGCGTCCGCGAAACCTTCAAGAAAGTGCGCGGCCTGACGACACCGCAAGTCCTCGACCACGCCATTACCAGCACCATCTCGCGCACCGTCATCACCCACGGCAGCACGCAAGTCATGGTACTGTCGATGCTGATATTCGGCGGCGAAACGCTGTACTACTTCTCGCTGGCGTTGACCATCGGCATCTGCTTCGGCATCTACTCTTCGGTACTCGTCGCCAGCCCGCTGGTGATGTGGCTCGGCGTTTCCCGCGAACATTTCGTCAAGCCGAAAAAGCAGGTCGAGGGTGCCAACGAGGACGGCGCCGTCGTCTGAACACCGGGCGATTCGCCCCCCTTGCACCACGATGACTCATGGGCGCCTGACGGCGCCCGTGGCGTTTTTGGGCCGACAATAACGCGTGGCCGCACCGGACCAGTCAATGACTATGTCATTCCATCAATTTCCCGAGGATCATGCCGCTTGAGTGAAGCGGTTGACACGTCAGCCGCAGGGAGTACGATGCACGGGTTGAAAAGAGCAACCCCGCGCGAAAGCCGGGCTCGCAAAGTTACCGGCCTAAGGGTGCAAACCTATGGCAGCGGGATTGCCAATCGGATCCACGCCGCAATCGGCGAAGACGATTCACATCCCCTTGCCATATCTCAGCGCCGGCCGATCACAAGACATCCCTTAGGTGTACCGAGGGAGTCACACCAGACGGCAAGGGAAAGATGTTCCAGTGGCTTTTTCTCAATGAAAGCGGCATTTCCTCGACAGAGCTGACGCGCTGGAGGATTAGTGCGCTCCGGATCATTCTCGTCTCCGGATTTCTCCTCGAGGCGATCATTGCCGTCCACAGTTCGCTCGACGCCATGGCAATCGGCGCCTATCACGTGGTGGCGATCGTCGCCGTGTTCTATGCCATGCTCACGATCGGGCTGTATTTTTCGGCGCGCAAACCGGATTGTGGCGCGGCGATCCTGATCGCCACCGTCTACGCCGCGGGAGCGGCAATCGTCTTGTTCGTCAACGTCGATGAAGTCGCCAAGCTCGGCATCATATTCGTATACACGACACCGATCATCGCCCGTCTATTTTTCGGGGGGCGACTCGCAATCGTGCTCATGCTGTTCAATTTCTTGCCCTTCTTCTATCTGCTGCGCAACGAGCCATTTTTTCACGTTCAAGCGCTGAACATCACTCTGGAAGCGAGCCACACGTATATCCAGGCGCTGCTGTTTCTGTTCTTCAACATCTGCATCCCACTTGCCGTCTTTCGTGTACTGCATGCCCTTGACGCGTCCGCAGTCCGCTACCGCGAGGCCAGCGCGGCTCTCGCAACAAGCAACGAGCAATACCGTGAATTTTTCGAAAACGCCGGCGGGCCAGTCATTCTGTGCACGACCACCGGAATTGTGCTTCAAGCCAACAAGATGGCCGACGATTTGCTTGGCGCAGACGCCCTCTCCGGCGTCGGAAAACCGTTCCTCGGCCTGTTCGAACCCCCTCCCGGGAATTTTCAGCAGGCGGAACTCCAGGATCTGGAAGGCAAGCAGTTTCAGACGCGCGGTGGAAAGCGAGTATCCATTCAACACGTTTCGCGAACGACGCAGGGGCATTTCATCGTAGTACTCCACGACACCTCGTCGTTGCTCAAGATCAAGGAAGCACTGCAACGCAGCAAGGAGCGGGAGGTATTTCTCAGCAATTACGACATGCTCACCCAGCTACCCAACAAGGAAATGCTCCGGCGACACCTTGCCGATACGCTTCCCCGACTGGAACCCGACCGGATAATCGCCCTGGTTTCATTCCGCCTGAACAGCGTTCGTCATGCCAACGAGAAATTTGGCGTCACTGCAGGCGACCGGTTCATCCAGCACTTTGCCGAGGTGTTGCGCGACACGCTTCCTGCTGACGCATTTTGCGCGCGCTTGCGCAGCATAGTCTTCTCCGTGATTTTGCCTCCCGCGAAGACTTCGTCGGAAATCGTCGAGCAAGTCGAGCGCCTTCGCGGCAAGCTGCCCGAAGAAATCGCCATCGACGGCAGGAATTTGTTCGTGCAGGTTTCGACAGGAATCGCCCTGGCACGCACCAAGGACATTTCGCCGGAAGAATTGATACGGCGTGGCGAAGTCGCTCTGGACAGCGCCCGACGCTCCAGCGAAACGTCGGCGATGCTGTTCGACGAGGCGGACGCGGCCCTGATCCGGAGAAGCATCGAGATTGAACTGGGTATCGTCAAGGCGCTGCGGGAGTCGGAGTTCCGTCTCGTCTATCAACCCAAGGTAAGGGCCGATGGACGAATTGCCGGACTCGAGGCACTCATCCGCTGGAAATCGCCGAGCCTCGGCTCGGTCGCACCCGGGGAGTTTATTCCCGTCGCGGAAGGCTGCGGCCTGATTCATGACATCACGCGCCTGGTCATTGACGAAGTCTGTGCGTTCATACGCAAGACGATCGACCAAGGAATCAACTGTCCCCCCGTCGCGCTCAACCTGTCTGCCGTCGATATCGTCCGGCACGACCTGATCGAGCACATCGACGAATCAATGTCGCGCCACAACGTTCCGGCGCACCTGCTCGAGTTCGAGATTACGGAGACCGGACTGATCGGCAACGAAGCCCTCGCTATCCATCACTTGCAGGAATTGGAAAAACGGGGAAACGGCATTTCCATCGATGATTTCGGCATGGGTTATTCGTCGCTGTCCAAGCTCAGCAGTTTCCCCGTTCACGGCATCAAGATCGACAAATCGTTCGTCGCCCGGATCGGTTCATGCAGCAAGAGCGAACTCATCATCAAGGCGATTGTTTCGATGGCGGACATGATGTCCTGCGTCACCATTGCAGAAGGCGTGGAATGCAAGAATCAGGAAACGTTCCTGAAATCGGCCGGTTGCGATGTTTTTCAGGGGTATTACTATTATCATCCGCTTGAAGGCCGGCAACTTGACGCACTGCTCGCGACCATGACGTAAGCAAGGCCGCTCTTGCGGCGCCGACAAAACCTGATTCAACGTGTCGCATGACGCATAACGCGTGCAATCCGGATGCCTGACAGGAAAACTCGAAGCTTTTACCCAGGAGAATCGCATGGACACGACGGCAAGGCGCATCAAATTGTGGGATCTGCCAACCCGCCTGTTCCACTGGCTGCTCGTCCTGCTGATCGTTGCCGCCATCGTCACGGGCAAGATTGGCGGCCACGATTTGATGATTTGGCATGGACGCATCGGACTCGCCATTCTTGGGCTGATGGCTTTCCGCTTCGTCTGGGGACTGGCCGGATCCACCTATGCACGCTTCATCAATTTCGTTCCGGCACCACGTACCATCGTTGCCTATGTCAAGGGCGAATGGCGAGGCGTTGGGCACAACCCGCTTGGCGCCATTTCAGCAATTGCCATGCTCATGCTGATTACGCTACAGGCTGCTACCGGTTTGTTCAGCAACCATGACTCGGTTTTCCAGGGAGGGCTTTACAGCCTGATCAGCGCTGAACTCAGCAATGACCTGACCGGCATTCATCACGGCATCTTCAACGCGCTCCTGGCAATGATTATTCTTCATCTGGGCGCCATCGTCTTCTATACGCAGGTCAGAAAGGACGAACTGGTCAAGCCGATGATCACCGGGTGGAAGGATATTCCGCCCAACAGCAGCAACGTCGAATCAGCCAAGGGAGGCGGATTTCTTGCCCTGGTCATCGCACTGGTTGTGACTGGCGGAGCCGTTTACGCCGGATCGGGGAAATGGATCCCCCTGCCTGCGGCACACCCTCAGGAAACACAGACCGAATTCCAGTGGTAGCTGGAACGAAGAGGCCGCCCAATGGCGGCCTCTTCACTTCGTGACCATCCAGCCCGATCAGCGATTGCGAAACTGTCGATG
>DBMG01000053.1:8165-14057 GCA_002304785.1 Candidatus Accumulibacter sp. UBA704
TGCGGCGACCTTGGCCAGTTCATTGGCTTCCCTGATGAACGGAATGGCCAATTCCCGCACCTTTTCGGGCTGCTGGAAAAACTCCGGTTTCACCCGGGTTTTTTCATTTCCTACCTCTCTGTCCGTCCCCGGGCCGAACAGCGCACCCATGCCGGAATTTGCCGTGGCCGCAACCAGATTTGCGGCAGCGGCCACCTGATCCTTGTTGAAATTGCCGTCCAGATTGGCCTTGATCTTGGACATGTTCCAATCCATGAAACGATAGCCGGATTTTCGGGTTCTTATCATCTCTTCCGGCGTGAGCGCTTGCGCCATTACGGCCCCGGACAGACTTAAAAGAACGAGCGCGGCGAGGGTTTTCTTCATGGTTATTCTCCGTCGGGATCAAAACTGACTGACACAACGAAAGTCGGGGCCATAATCCCCGACTCATCAAAAAATGCTGCGTCAATTAGTCCGCAGTAATGCTCAAGAAGTTTCCTCAGACCGCGAAGACATGCTTGATGCGCAGGGTCCTGTTTTCTTCTACCAGTCCGATCAGCCGGTCGATGTTCGGATGCTTGCCCGGATGCAGGCGCGCATCCTCGGTATGCTCGGCATAAAGCTCCAGCCCCTTGCGTGCGGCATCCGGCGTAATGGCGCCATACGTTTGCGCCAGATGGTTATAGACGGCCAGCGACCCCTGGCTGCCTGCCTTGTTCTCGATGACCGAAAGGACGTTGCCTTCGGCGTCGAGCAGATTGATCGCCGCCAGGTGGGATATCCCGGGAAGCTTCTTCAGGTTTTCGGCAAATTGCGCCATAGCATTTCCTTCAGATCCGCCGTGCCAGTTCGGTCGCTTTGCCGGTGTAGTCCCACGGCGTCAGCTTAAGCAACTCCTGCTTTGCCGCTTCCGGGATATCCAGCGTCTTGACGAAGTCCTGCATGCCTTCACGGGACACGCGATTGCCGCGCGTCAGTTCCTTGAGCTTCTCGTAGGGATTGGCGATGCCGAAGCGGCGCATCACGGTCTGGATCGGCTCGGCCAGCAGTTCCCAGTTGGCGTCGAGATCGGTGCACAGGCAGTCGGCGTTGGCTTCCAGCTTGTTCAGACCGCGCAGCAATGAATCATAGGCCAGCAGGGTGTAACCCAGCGCCACGCCCATATTGCGCAGCACGGTCGAATCGGTCAGGTCGCGCTGCCAGCGGGAAATCGGCAGTTTCTCGGAGAGGTGCTTGAGCACCGCGTTGGCCAACCCGAGATTGCCTTCCGAATTTTCAAAATCGATCGGATTGACCTTGTGCGGCATCGTCGAGGAACCCACCTCGCCGGCCTTCAGCTTCTGTTTGAAGAAACCGAGCGAAATGTAGCCCCACACGTCGCGATCCAGGTCGATCAGGATCGTATTGACGCGGGCGAAGGCATCGAACAGTTCGGCCATCGCGTCGTGCGGCTCAATCTGGATCGTATAGGGGTTGAATTCCAGGCCGAGAGACTCCACGAAACGCCTGGCGAAGGTTTCCCAATCGTAGTCGGGATACGCTGCCAGATGGGCGTTGTAGTTGCCGACGGCGCCGTTGATCTTGCCCAGCAGGCTGACTTCGGCAATGCGCGCGCGACCGCGTTCCAGGCGATAGACGACATTGGCCATCTCCTTGCCCAGCGTGGTCGGCGTAGCCGGCTGGCCATGCGTGCGCGCCATCATCGGCAGAGCGGCATGCTCGTGGGCCAGGTCGCGCAAGCGTGCAATGGCCTTGTCCAGCGCCGGCAGCATGGCCTCGTCGCGCGCGGCCTTGAGCATCAGGGCATGCGACAGGTTGTTGATGTCTTCCGACGTGCAGGCAAAATGAATGAATTCCGAGACACGCATCACTTCCGCGTTGTCCGCCAGCTTGCGCTTGATCCAGTACTCGAGCGCCTTCACGTCGTGGTTGGTCACGGCCTCGATATCCTTGACCTCGGCCGCCTGCTCCGGGCCGAAACCGCTGACCAGCTGATCCAGTTGCGCCACGGTCGCGGCCGAAAACGACGGTATCTCGGCAAAATGCGGCTCGGCTGCCAGCGCCTTGAGCCACTCGATTTCAACCTGCAGACGGCGGCGGATCAGGCCGAATTCCGAGAACTGGGCACGTAGCGCATCAACCTTGGCCGCATAACGGCCATCGAGCGGGGAAAGGGCGGTAAGCATAGTAAGCGACATGGGAGTTAACCTTTTGAACTGGCGGCTTGAGAGAAGGTCTGTATTCTACTTTCCGGCCATATCTCCAGCAAATTTGAGCCGCGGCGAATGGTATATAATCCAAACCGATAACCTACTTTCAGGAAGCCCATGAAGCTCATCGGATCGCTGACCAGCCCCTTCGTGCGCAAGGTGCGCGTCGTGCTGGCGGAAAAGAAGATCGAATGTGAATTCGAGATTGATTCTCCTTGGACCCCGGAAACGAATGTCCCCAACATCAATCCGCTGGGCAAGATCCCGGTCCTGGCTCTCGACGACGAAACCCTGCTTTTCGACTCCCGAGTCATCGCCGAATACCTCGACAACGTCGCCCCGAACAACAAGCTCATGCCCTCTCCCAACCGCGAGCGCACCGAAGTCAAGCGCTGGGAAGCGCTGGCCGACGGAATCTGCGACGCGGCCGCACTGGTCTTCCTCGAAAGAAAACGCCCCGAGGCACAACAAAGCGCCGACTGGATCGCCCGCCAGCAGGACAAGATCATCCGCGGAATCGACTACATGGCCGAGCAACTGGCGGAAAGCCCGTGGTGCATGGGCACGCATTTCACGATGGCCGACATCTGCGTCGGTTGCGCTCTGGGTTACCTGGCGTTCCGCTTCCCGGAAATCGACTGGCGTGCCAAGCATCCCAACCTCGGTCGCCTGCACGACAAGCTGATGCAGCGACCCGCCTTCGGCGAGACGGTGCCGAAGGGGTGACCAGGACCGGGCGTGCGCGAAGGGCCGCGAAAGCGGCCCTTTTGTCGTTCACCCTTCGCTGATTTTCACCTCGCCGGCCAGCTTTCCCAGAAGTTCCGCCGACGGCGGTGTGGCTCCCGCAGATAGGCAAGCGCCGGTCCCCGCCGCCACCGACGCGCGCAGGTGGGCGTCCCAGCCGCGTTCGGGATGGCGCATCAGGCTGCTCAACAGACCGGCCAGGCTGCAATCGCCGGCCCCCACCGTATCGACGACTGTGATCTTCGGCGGCACGGCCCGCCAGACCTTGTCGCCGGCGTACAATGCGGCCCCCTCGCTGCCCCGGGTGTAGAGAACCGGAGCCTCCGGGTTCATGGCGCGCAAACGTTCGAAGGCGGCATCATCGTCTTCCGTGCGGAACAGCCCGCGCAAGTCTTCCTCGGAAACCTTCACGAGGTCGGCAATGGCCATCATGCGCTGCAGTACGGGGTCGTAGCTCTCATCCATCACGGCACGGAAGTTGGGATCGTAGCTGATGCGCACACCCTGCGCGTGCAGACGCTCGGCCAGGCCGACGAGTCGTCCGGCAAGCGGTTGTCGCGCCAGACTGATGCAACCAAAATTGGCCCAGCGCACGGCCCCGTCCCAGCCCGCCGGCAGCGCGGCGACATCAAAATGCAGATCGGCGCTGTCGTCGCCGACAAAGAAGTATTTCGGCGGATGCGTTTCATGCACGATGGCCAGCAGAGGGGATTTGGCGGGACGCTGCACGAAACGCATGTCCAACCCGGTATGTTCGCTGGCCTGCCACAGCATGTCGCCAAAGCAGTCGCGGCTGATCGCGCCGCCGAAGGCGCTCCTCACGCTAAAGCAGGCCATCACCCGCGCCACGTTCCACGGCGCCCCGCCGGGAACGCTCACCCACGTATCGGCCTCCCGGCGGATCAGGTCGGTCAGCGCTTCGCCGAAGGAAACGAATTGAGGAAATCCATTCATCAAACGCCTTTTTTCAGTTCGCCCAACGCGCGCAGTACGTCGACGCAGGCGCCGATGTCGTGGTAATCGACCTTGCCGGCCGGACTTTTCTCGCGTGTGTGGTTGAGGTTGGCCGGATCGAGGATGCGGAACCAGGCGCCGTGCTGGTGATCGACGAAGTGCCGCCAGCAGTAATCCCAGATCCGGTCGTACCACGCCCAGTATTCCGCCTTGCCGGTGCGCTGCGCCAACAGCGCCGCCGCGGCGAACGTTTCGGCCTGTACCCAGTGGTACTTGTCGCCGTCGCAGATACTGCCGTCCGGCGCGAAGCCGTAGTGCAGGCCGCCCTGCCGGTGGTCCCAGGCGCGGCTGACCGCCGCCGCGAACAATGCCTCGGCACGCGGCAGATGCCAGTCGGCGGGCAAGTGCACGTCGAGCTGCAGCAACAGCTTGGCCCATTCAGTCTGGTGTCCGGGCTGGAAGCCCCACGGGCGGAAAATGTTGGTCCTGTCGTGCCGGTTGTACTCCCAGTCGACGCTCCAGTCGGCGTGATAGTGCTCCCAGACGAGGCCGTCGGCCAGCACCGCCTGCCGGACGGTGATGTTGTGCGCCAGTATCTCGGCACGTTCGATATAACGGCGCTCGCCGGTCGCGACGTAGGCATAGATGATCGCCTCGCAGGCGTGCATGTTGGCGTTCTGGCCGCGGTACGGCGAGAGCGTCCAGTCCGGCGCGGCCTCGTCGGCGTACAGGCCGGAATCGGGTTGCCAGAAGCGTTGTTCGGCGACGTCGAAGGTCTCCGCCAGCCAGCCGCGCGCCTCCTCGATGCCACTTTTCAGGGCGTGCGCGTAGGCCAGCACGACAAAGGCCATGCCGTAACAGTGGCGGGTGGCGTCGAGCACCGATGCCCTGCCCTCGTGCCAGTCGATCTGCCAGGCGTAGCCGCCGGTCGCAGAGTCGAGGAAGGCCCGGCGCAAGAAGTCGACCGCGTGGCGTACACCGTTCCGGAATCTTTCCTCGCCTGTCAGTTGAAAGAGCATGGCGTGGGTAATCACGAAACGCGTGGCGCTGACCAGGTGCCGCGTGCGCGTGTCGTACACCGTGCCGTCGTCGAGATAAAAGTGGTACATCCCGCCGCTCGGGTCGATGGCCCGGTCGGCGTAGAAATCCATGATCCAGCCGATATGCTGGCGCAGGAAGGCGGGGGAACGGAAGTCAGGAGTCGGAGGAACTGTCATGTCTCTTTCCTGGATGAAATAAACCGGATTTCAAACGAAGCCTGACAAGCATTCTGAATAGCCGAATACCGCGCCACACAAGCAATTCCGCTTATTTAGCAGGTTACGCGGACCCGACTAACAGCTTTTTTTGCTCAGAGGATCACTCCGCCACCAAGACACACTCGGCTCTCGTAAACCACCACTGACTGGCCGGGCGTCACCGCCCATTGGGGGGTAGCGAAGCGGATCTGGCAGCCGTCGGCGTCGACCCGCTCAATCTCGCATGGCGCATCGGCCTGCCGGTAGCGCGTCTTGGCCCCATAGACCCAGTGCGTATGCGGAGCCTCACCGGAAATCCACGCAAGCTGGTCGGCCTTGAGTTCATCGGCAAGCAGCGCCGGATGGTCGTGGCCCTGCACGACGTAGAGGATATTGCGCGCCATATCCTTCCTGGCCACGAACCACGCCTCGTGCTCACCGCTCTCGCTGCCTTTTCCGCCCTTCACTCCGCCGATCTGCAGGCCCTTGCGCTGGCCGAGCGTGTGGTAGGTCAAGCCATCGTGCTCACCCATTACACGGTCGTCGTCCAGGCATCGGATCTCGCCCTTCTTCGGTGGCAAATAGCGCATCAGGAATTCCTTGAACGGCCGCTCGCCGATAAAGCAGATGCCGGTTGAATCCTTCTTTACCGCCACGTGCAACCCGGCCTCCTCGGCCATCCGGCGCACGTCGCGCTTGTAGATATCGGCCAGCGGGAACAGTGTCTTCGACAGCTGCTGCTGGTTGAGGCGGTGCAGGAAGTA
>DBMG01000053.1:14173-21866 GCA_002304785.1 Candidatus Accumulibacter sp. UBA704
TCCTTGAGGAAGATGGAGAACACGCGCTCGCGGTATTCTTTGGCGAAATTCACGACCTCAACGTCAATGCCGATGGTATCGGCCACGCTCATCACGTCGATCAAATCCTGGCGCGACGAGCAGTATTCGTCGTCATCGTCGTCTTCCCAGTTCTTCATGAACAGGCCGACGACGTTCCAGCCCTGCCGTTTGAGCAACAGCGCGGCCACCGACGAATCGACACCGCCGGACAGGCCGACGACCACAGTCCTTCCCTTGTTTTCAATAGTCGACATCCGGACCCTCTCCCGCCATCCACGCCGCCAGCGGCATCACCGCGGCCGGATGGCCATTGTCAAAAAACCAGCTATCCACGACGAAACGCCCAGGCATGGCTCCCGTTTCCGACGGCCCGATTTCCTCGATCTGTGCGGAATAATGCTGGAACAGCAAAAAGCGTACGCGCAAAGCCGGTTCCAGCACCCGATGAAAGCGTAGCCAGCCCCGCTTCTCGATCAGCAGCAAAAGGCGTGTCGTGGTCTTCGAATGGTCGATACAGTCCATCCGGCCATAAACGGCATTGTCCGCATAGTTGCCGCCCCGGTCGGCCCCGATCGGCGATTGCTGGCCCGCCCAGCCGAGCAAGAGGCCGACGGCTTCGCCGAGGGCCTGGCGTTCCTCGGCGGGCGACGTGGCGCGTTCCAGAAGCGTCTGCAACGCTTTCAACTGGTCGTCGGCGAATTCCACTTCGGCCTGGCTCAGGCAGCCATAGTTGAAGCACACGGTAACCCGCTCCACCGACCCGGCGGCAAGCGAGCAGTACAGCAGGGAACAGCCCAGAAGCAGGCGCAGGAAGCCGCCCATCATGCGTAATGAGTGATCAGTTCCAACGGATAGCGCTTCCCGGCCTGCCAGTCCTCGATGCAGCGCAGGATCAGCGGGCTGCGGTGCTGGCTCGCGTTGGCACGGATCTCGTCCAGTGACAGCCACCGCGCACCGAGGATTCCGGTATCGAGTTTGCGCCCGGCATCGTGGCCGGTGATCTCGCCCCCGAAGGCAAAGCGCAGGTACGTGATGTCTTTGCTCGGGTGGCGCCAGTTGTAGACACCGACGAGATACTTCGGCGCAAACGTATAGCCCGTTTCCTCCAACGCCTCCCGGACGACGGCATCGGTCAGCGCTTCTTCACATTCCAGGTGGCCGGCCGGCTGGTTGAAGCGGATGCCTTCATCGGTCTCTTCCTCGACCAGCAGAAACCTGCCGTCGCGCTCGATGATGGCAGCAACGGTGACATTGGGTTTCCAGTTCATACGGATGCCTTGGGTTCTGCAAAATCGTTATTTTACCGCCATACCCGAGGCAAAATCGGCTAGAATTTTCCTTTGTTCAGGAGCCAGAAAGCGGGCGGAAACGCGACCGCACCAAGTTCCAGCCAACGGGCATCCAACACAACAATCTCCCGTTCAACACCTCCTCCGGAAAACATCATGGCAGACAAGAAAACAGTCGAAGTCACCGCACGCGACCTTCCCCTGCACTGTCCGCCCGCCGGCACCGCCACCTGGAACCTGCACCCGCGCGTCTACCTTGACGTGCTGCATACCGGCGAGGCCGCCTGCCCCTACTGCGGTACACATTACGTCTTCAAGGGCGAGCCGCCGAAAGGACATTGAAGTCCCATGGGCGCTCCCCGTGCGCTTATCGTCGCTCCGGCCTGGATCGGAGACGCCGTCATGGCGCAGCCGCTGTTCATGCGCCTGCATCGCCGCATCCCCGGCCTGCAACTCGATGCGCTGGCCCCCCCTTGGGTTGCCCCCGTGCTGCGCCGCATGCCCGAAATCGGAGAGATCATCGACAACCCGTTCGCGCACGGCGAGCTCTCGCTCAAGGCCCGCTACAGTCTGGCTCGACAACTCGCGCAACGCGGCTACCGGCAGGCCTACGTCCTGCCCAACTCGCTCAAGTCCGCGCTAATCCCCTTCTTCGCCGGCATCCCTGAACGCGTTGGCTTCACCGGCGAATCCCGCTATGGCCTGATCAACCGGCGCCATACGCTGGACAAGGAAGCGCTGCCCCGCATGGTCGAACGATTCGCCCAGCTCGCGCAGGGTCCGGGGTCCACGCTGGAACGCCCCGTTGAATCGCCGCATCTGACCTCGACGCCGGAACAACAGGCAGGGACATTCGCCACACTCTGGATAGAGCGCCCGCAGCGTGTCGCTGTGTTTTGCCCCGGCGCCGAATACGGCCCGGCCAAGCGCTGGCCTGCGCGCCACTTTGCCGCCCTGGCCGATGAACTGGCACAGCGCGGCTACGCTGTCTGGCTGCTCGGCTCACCCAAGGACCGTCCCGCGGGCGACGACATCGTGCGTCTGGCGACAACCTCCACACCGCGCAACTTTTGCGGCGAGACCTCGCTGTCGCAAGCCATCGACCTCATCGCCGCGTCCAGCTTCGTCGTATGCAACGACTCCGGGCTGATGCACGTCGCCGCCGCGCTCGGCCGGCCGCTGGTAGCGGTCTACGGATCTTCCTCGCCCGGCTTCACGCCGCCGCTGTCCGACCGCGCAACGATCCTCAGCCTGAACCTGGAATGCAGCCCGTGCTTCAAGCGCGAATGCCCGCTCGGTCATCTGGACTGCCTGAACAAGCTCGAACCACAGCGGGTGCTGGATGCCTGCCTGGATTGCATGAGTGGAGACGCGTCATGAGTACCATCTACACCACCGCCGAAGATGCCGAAGAAGCCTTCTACGACGCCATCGGGCGCGGCGACCTCGACGCCCTGATGGCCACCTGGTCGGAGGACGAGGAAATCGTCTGCATCCATCCCACCGGCCAGCGCATGGACGGGCACACGGCGATCCGCGAAAGCTGGCGCTCCATCTTTGAAAGCAACCCCCGTTTCTCCGTGCATATCCGCAGCAAGGTGCGCTGGGAGAGCATGCTCATCTCGGTACACAGCGTCGTGGAAACGCTATTTCTCGAAAAAGACCAGACCACCCATGGTCCGATGCTGACGACCAATGTTTTCATCCGCGGCGCCAACGGCTGGCGGCTGCTGTCGCGCCACACCTCGGCCGCAGCGGAAGCGGCGGACAATGACGACGACCCCCAAAACGGGCAGAAGCACACTCTGCACTGATCCGATCGTGCCCCCCTACCGCCCCCCCGGCTGGCTACCCGGCGGTCACGCCCAGACGATCTACCCGAGATTCCTCCCGCGCGACCCGCTGCCGTACCGGCGTGAACGCTGGGAGTCTCCCGACGGGGATTTCGTCGACCTCGACTGGAACGCCTCTTCGATTCCATCCGCCGACAAAACTCCAATCGTCATTCTGTTTCACGGACTCGAAGGGAGTTCGCAGAGCCACTACGCGCTGGCGCTCATGCAGAATCTGCTGGACGCGGGCCGACTCGGCGTGGTCGTCCATTTTCGCGGCTGTTCGGGGGAACTGAATCGGCTGCCGCGCGCCTACCATTGCGGCGACAGTGACGAGATCGACTGGATCCTGCGCCGGTTCAAAGCGACTTATCCCGATCGGCCACTATGCGCCGCTGGCGTCTCCCTTGGCGGCAACGCCCTGCTCAAATGGCTTGGCGAACGGGAATCAGCGGCCGCCGACGTCCTCCACGCGGCCGCGGCAGTCAGTTGCCCGTTTGACATGAGCGCTTGCGGCCACCATCTGGCGCATGGCTTCAACCGCATCTACACCCAACACTTCCTGCGCACGCTCAAGCACTTCGCCGGCGAGAAACTCAGGCGCCACCCAGGCCTCTTCGACGAACTAAGAATGCGCGGTGCCGGAACTCTCCACGAATTCGACGACATCGTCACGGCCCCGCTGCACGGCTTCGCCAGCGCCGACGACTACTGGCGCCGCGCTTCCAGCAAGCCCTGGCTGGGCGGCATCCGCGTGCCGACCCTGCTGATCAACGCGCGCAACGACCCGTTCATGCCGGACGGAGTCTTGCCGGACAAGCAGCAGGTCTCAAGCACCGTCGCGCTCGAATACACCCGCGCGGGCGGCCACGTCGGTTTTGCCACCGGCCCCTTCCCCGGGCGCCTCAACTGGCTGCCGCAGCGACTGCTGCACTTCTTCACCAATGGCAAGACCGCTACCGCCCGACGCGCTGAACAACAACAATGAACACCGCGCTGCTGACTCTTACCGCCAGTCCGTCGCAGATTGCGCTGGCGTGTCTGGTCGCATTTCTCAGCTCTGTCCTGGGCGGCTTGTCGGGATTCGGTACCGGTCTGGTTTTGCCGGTATTCCTCGTCCCGCTTGTGGGGGTGACCAATGTCATTCCGGTAATGGCCGTCGCCATGCTGTTCAACAACGGCAGTCGCGCCCTTGCCTTCCGGCGCGAGATCCAATGGTCACATGTGCGATTCATGCTGACACTGGGACTGCCGGCGTGTATCGCCGGTGCCTACAGCTACACCCTGCTCAGTTCGGGCTGGGTGGCCCTGCTCCTCGGCACTTTCCTTCTCGCAAGCGTTCCGCTGCGACGCCTTTTGAAACGGGCGCAATTCAAGCTCTCGACCCGCGGCGAACTCGGAGCGGGCGCGGTTTTCGGGTTCATCAACGGCGGCATGACCGGAACCGGCGTGCTGCTGATCTCCATTCTCATGTCCGTCGGGGCTAGCGGTGCGGCGCTAGTGGCCACCGACGCCATCATCTCGGTCATCATGGGCCTGGCCAAAACCGTGCTTTTCGGCAGTCTCGATACGCTCAACGTCAATCTCGCCCTGACCGGGCTGCTTGTCGGCGCATTCACGGCGCCGGGCGCCTTTGTCGCGCGCTCCCTGCTCAAGCGCATTCCGGCCGGAATACATGCCTGGTTCATGGAACTGATCGTCGTGGCCGGCGCGGTCGCGTTGCTGTGGCGCGTCAAGTGGTGAATCGCCGGAACGTTTCCCTCGACGTTCGCCGTGCGCCACGAAAAGAGAAGGGCCGCGAAAGGCCCTCCGAAACTCCTAGGATGTTCAACGACTCCCTAGCGGAGAGACTGAGAAAACAGCCATTCCCGCATTCCCGTATCCCGGAAAGCAGGCACCCATGAGAAGTGCGCCATGGGGTAAAAGTAGGTGCTGGCATCGTACTCGGTGTAGCGCGGCTGACCACCGGCGGCCTTGAGCGCTTCAACAGTGTTTCTGCCGTAGCTGACGGGGATCACCGGGTCGGAAGCGGCATGAAACGCCCAAACCGGCTTATCCTTCAGCACTTTGACCGCCGCCGGGTCGGCTCCTCCGGCAATCGCCACCATCGCGGCGAACAGCTTGGGATAGGCGATGTTCCAGTTCCAGGCGCCGAATCCGCCCTGCGAGAGACCGGTGACATACAGCCGCTTGCGGTCGATGTTCGGATACTCGTCGAGCACGTTCATCAACAGACTGTGGGCGGTTTTCAGGTCGTCCGTCGTCTCGAAGACACGAGCCAGAGAAAGCTTGTTGTCCGGGCCTCTCGTCAAGCCGAATCCGCCGTCCCACTTGTCTCTGGCTTGCGGCACCAGCACGAAGGCCGGGTGCTTGGCCTGCTCCTTCGGCATTGCCCAGATCGTTCCCCCCTGATTGGCCGTGAGCGTCTTCTCGTTGTCGGTGCCACGCTCACCGCCACCATGCAGGAACACCACCAGCGGATACGATCTGGAGCGCTTGTAGCCATCGGGCACGAACAGGCGGTAAGGCATGACCGCGCCGGTAGTGCTGTCCTTGAATTCCAGCTTGCGGAACTTGGCGACAACGGCACTGACATCCTGTCTATTGACCGTGACCGCGTATGACTTCACCGTTTGGGTGCTTGAATCGGCGACCCGGATGTTGATCACGTTGCGTCCCGTGGTCAGCGGCGCCATCTTCGGCGCTTTGTTGTCCGTGGGCTGGCCGTTAACCGTAACGCTGACCAATACCCCCTGCTGCTCGGGCTGGGCATTGACCTCCAGAGCCGCGATGTCACTCTGAACGTCGATACTGTATTCCGTGACGGAAGGAACGAATTTCGGTGTGAGCGTCACGCCACCATTCCCTTGCAACGATAGCG
Source organism: Candidatus Accumulibacter sp. UBA704 (assembly GCA_002304785.1). Lineage (GTDB taxonomy): Bacteria > Pseudomonadota > Gammaproteobacteria > Burkholderiales > Rhodocyclaceae > Propionivibrio. The sequence goes on from DBMG01000053.1 coordinate 20,197, forward strand.
CCTTGAGACCGGCCGCCGCAGCCCACAAGGGGGAGAACACCAGGACGGCGGCAAGAACCGCCTTCTTCATGCTTTGATTACGTGCATCCACCTTTTCACCTCCTCCAAGAATAACGGTTTATGGCAACCACATCATCGAATCATTTCAGGGCCAACAGTTCTCCCAACGGTTTGGCACGACGAGATCTGTAGCCCAGTGTGCCCTAGCTGTAACGGTTGACCAGGTTTTCCAGGTACTCCTGGCGCCCGGAGCGCGGCGTCGGTTCCAGGCCACGCTGCGCTGCCAGATCGGCAACGGCAGCCAGCCCGAGTTCCTTGTCGAGGATCTGCTTGCCCATGCCGACATCCCACCCGGCGTAGCGCTGAGCCTTGAACGCGCCGAGCTTGTCGTCCTCGACCATCCGGGCGGCGATCAGCAGTCCCTGCGCCAGCGTGTCGATGCCACCGACGTGGGCGTAGACGAGGTCGATCGCATCGACGCTCTGGCGGCGCACCTTGGCGTCGAAGTTGAAGCCGCCCTTGGTCAACCCGCCGGCCTTGAGCACGTGGTAAAGCGCACGCGCGGCCTCACCGGCGTCGTTGGGGAACTGGTCGGTATCCCAGCCGTTCTGCGAATCGCCGCGGTTGGCGTCGACCGAGCCGAAGCAGCCGAGCGCTGTAGCCATCGCCACTTCATGCTCGAAGCTGTGGCCAGCCAGTGTGGCGTGGTTGCACTCGATGTTGACCTTGACCTCGTTCTCCAACCCATGCTGCTTGAGGAAGCCGTAGACCGTGGCGACGTCGAAGTCGTACTGATGCTTTGAAGGTTCCATCGGCTTGGGTTCGATCATGATGTGGCCGGCAAAGCCGACCTTGTGCTTGTGCTCGACGACCATGGAGAGAAAACGGCCGAATTGCGCCATCTCCCGCTTGAGGTCGGTATTGAGCAGCGTGTCGTAGCCCTCGCGACCGCCCCACAGCACGTAGCCGGCGCCACCCAGGCGATGCGTGGCTTCCAGCGCGTCGCGCACCTGCAGCGCGGCGCAGGCGAACACTTCGGGATCGGGATTGGTCGCTGCGCCGGCCATGTAGCGCGGGTGCGAGAAGAGGTTGGCGGTGCCCCAGAGCAGCTTGACACCGGTGCGTTCCTGCGCCGCGGCGGCCTTGTCGACCATGTGCGCGAAAGCCTTCTGGCTCTCGCGCATGCCGCCCAGTTCGGGCGCCAGGTCGCGGTCGTGGAAGGTGTAGAACGGAACCCCCAATTTCTGCACGAAACTCATCGCTTCCTCGAGCTTCATCTCGGCCATGGCAACGGGGTCTCCGGTCTTCTGCCAGGGGCGGTCGAAGGTGCCGCCGCCAAAGATGTCGCTGCCGTTCGAGCAGAAGGTATGCCAGTAACACACGGCAATGCGCAGATGCTCTTCCATCGTCTTGCCGAGAACGACGCGTTTCGGGTCGTACCAGCGGTACGCCAGCGGGTTGTCGGTTTCGGGACCGGCATAGCGGACCGGTTCGACGTCCGAGAAATAGGTTGCTGCCATCAGATATCTCCTCGAAGGAAGTAAACTCAGCGGGCGGTATGCCCGCGCCAAAACTTGTGTGAAAACCGAACGAATACCCGCCGCTGGCCCGGCGTTCGTTCAGCGTCTCTTCATTTCTTTCTCGGCGAACAGCGCCGCACCGACGATGCC
>DBMG01000053.1:21878-109233 GCA_002304785.1 Candidatus Accumulibacter sp. UBA704
AACTTGTGCAGCTTCTCGCTGACGCCGCCGCCGAGGATGATGAGGTCAGGCCAGAGCAGGTTCTCCATGGTGCACAGGTAGACATTGAGGCGCTCGCCCCACTCCTTCCACTTGAGATCCTTGGTCACGCGCACAGCTTCCGAGGCGTAGCGTTCCGCCTCGTGGCCATTCTCCAGATAGACGTGCCCCAATTCGGTGTTCGGCTGCAGATGCCCTTCGCTGAAAAGCGCGGTGCCCAAGCCCGTGCCGATGGTGATGATCAACACCACACCGTCGTTGCCCTTGCCGGCGCCGAAGCGCATCTCGGCCATGCCCGCGACATCCGCGTCGTTGGCGATATGGAACGGCAAACTGGTCTGCTTGCGAAAATAGTCGGTAATCGGCAGGCCGATAAAGGACTTGTCGATATTCGAGGCGGTGCGCGCGATACCGTGCTGGATCGCGGCGGGGAAACCCATGCCAACCGGACCTGTCCACTCGTGGTGCTTGAGCACGTCCTTGAGCACGTCGCCGACGGCCATCGGGGTCGCCGGCTTGGGCGTGTCGATTCGGTGCCTCTCGCTGATCAATTCGCCGGTGGTTGTCTCGACAATGGCGGACTTGATTCCCGTACCACCGACGTCAATACCCAGTATTTGCACTTCGCGCTCCTTCCCGTCACTGTTACCGTTCGCTGCCCGCGCCGGAAATGACGTCGATCCATACCGCCAACAACAGGATCGCGCCCTTTACGATCATCTGCCAGAACGATTCGACGCCAATCATGGACATGCCGTTGTCCAGGCTGGCCATGATCAGCGCGCCGATCAACGCGCCATACACCGTTCCCACGCCACCGCGGCTGGAGGCACCGCCGATGAAGCATGAGGCAATTGCGTCGAGTTCTCCGAGAGTTCCCGCCGACGGTGAACCGGCCGCCAGCCGCGCCGTGGTCGTCAATCCGGCGAAGGCGCACATGAGCCCCATCAGCCCGAACACGAGCATCTTCACCATACGCACGTTGACGCCGGACAGACGGGTCGCTTCGAGGTTGGAACCCACGGAATAGATGCGGCGCCCGAACACGGTCTGTTTGGCGAGGAAGCTGAAGATACCCAGGATGATCAGCGTCACCAGGACGGGTACCGGGATGCCTTCGTAGAGGTTGAGCGTGTAGACGAAGCCAACGATCACCGCGCCGATCACCACCAGCTTGACGGCGTCCTGCCACAGCGGCGACACCGCGAGCCCGTGCTGGGCGCGGCCCGAGCGTGTCCTGAACGTCAGCACGGCCATCAGCGCGAACAGGCCGAGCCCGAGCAGGTTGCCGAACATCGTCGGCAGGTAGGCCTGCCCGATCATCACCAGAGCCGGCGATTCGAGCGGCACTGTCGTTCCCTTGGTGAGTCCGAGCAGGAGGCCGCGGAAAGCCAGGAAGCCGGCCAGGCTGACGATGAACGACGGCACCCGCAGGTAGGCCACCCAGTAGCCGTTGAACAGGCCGATGCCGACCCCCAGCACGATCACGGTGACGATGGTCACGGGCACCGGGAAGTGGTACGTATAGTCCATGATCGCGGCGATCCCGCCGAGCAGGCCGAGCGACGCGCCGACAGACAGGTCGATTTCACCTGAGATGATGATGAACACCATGCCGGAGGCCAGCATGCCGGTGATCGCCATCTGCCGCAGCAGGTTGGAGAAGTTGCGCGGCGTCAGGAAGGCGCCGTCGGTGAGCTGTCCGAAGAACAGCCAGATCACCGCGATGGCGAACAGCAGCGCGAGAATCTTGTACTGGGAGAAAAACCGCTTCAGGTTGTGGGTTCCGATTGCCATTTTCGCTCTCTCTGGAAGACGTGACGTGCAGCCGCTCAAGCGGCCAATTCGGAGGACTGGCCGAGGGCGGCGGTAAGCACCTGCTCCTGGGTCAATCCCTCATTGATGAAATCACCGCGCAACTGCCCTTCGCCGATCACCAGCACGCGGTCGGAAATGCCCAGCACCTCCGGCAATTCCGAACTGATCATGATGATCGACAGGCCCTGCTTGACCAGCTCGAACATGAGCTTGTAGATCTCGTACTTGGCGCCAACGTCGACGCCGCGCGTCGGCTCGTCGAGGATCAGCACCTTGGGATTGGGCAGCAGCATCTTCGACAGCACGGCCTTCTGCTGATTGCCGCCGGAGAGCCCGCGGATGGGCAAGTCAGGCGACGCCGTCTTGATGCGCATGCGGGCGATCGACTTCTCGATCTGATGCAATTCCTTCTCGGAGTTGATCACGCCGTATCTGGCGTAGTCCTTGAGAACTGCCATCGTGATATTGGCCCCGACGCCCTGCAGGGGGACGATGCCGTGGCGCTTGCGGTCCTCGGGCACTAGGCAGATGCCCTGCATCACCGCGGAGCGCGGTGAATCGACCGAGATCTGTTTGCCGTCGAGCCACAGTTCGGCGTCGTATTGGCCCGGATAGCAGCCGAAGATGGCCATCGCCAGTTCGGTGCGTCCGGCGCCGACCAGTCCAGCCACACCGAGGATTTCGCCCTTGCGCAGCGTAAAAGAGATGTTGTCGACCCGCTTGCGCCGGGGATTGTTGACGTCCAGGCAGGTCACGTTGCGTGCCTCGAAGAACACCTCGCCGATCGGGTGCTCCTCGCGCGGGAAGAGGTTCTTGATCTCGCGCCCGACCATCATGGTGATGATCTCGTTGGTGTCCATGCCGCTCATCGGCCGCGTGCCGACGTGCGCGCCGTCGCGGATCACGCTGATGGTGTCGCAGACGGCGGCGATCTCGTCCAGCTTGTGGGAAATCATCACGCAGGCCACACCCTTGCGCTTCAGGTCGCGGATGATGTCCAGCAGGATTTCGGTCTCGGCCTTGGTCAGCGAGGACGTCGGTTCGTCGAGGATCAGCAGCTTGGCCCTCTTGTTCAACGCCTTGGCGATCTCGATCAGCTGCTGATGGCCGCCGCCATAGTGATACACGGGCAGCGCCACGTTGACGTCGGGCATCTTGAGCTCGGCCATCAACTCCTCGGCGCGCTTGTACATCGCCGAATAGTTCATCAGTCCGCCGGGCAACCTGATCTCGTTGCCCATGAAGATGTTCTCGGCCACCGACAGCTGGGGCACCAGCATCAGTTCCTGGTGGATGATGACGATCCCGGCCTCTTCCGTCTGGCGGATCGTGTGCGCCTTGAGCTCCTTGCCTTCCCAGAAGATCTGGCCTTGCCACGTGCCATACGGATACACCGCCGACAACACCTTCATCAGCGTCGACTTGCCGGCACCGTTCTCGCCGCACAAGCCCACCACCTCGCCCGGACGTACCTTGAGATCGATCCCGTCGAGCGCCTTTACGCCGTTGAAGTCCTTGACGATCCCCCGCATATCCAGAAGATATTCGGACATGATTCCCCCGCCTCGCGACACAGTCTTGTTCGATGCATCCGGGCGGAATGCTTGCCCGGAATCGGTTGATCCGCAGGTCGGGCAGCGCGAGCTATCCCGACCTGTTCCAGTTTTACGCCATTACTTCAGACCAAGCTGTTCCTTGGTGTAGAAGCCGTCCTTGACCAGCAGATCCATATTGGCCTTGGTGACCACGATCGGATCGAGCAGGATCTGCTCGACGCCGCCTTCGGCTTTCTCGGGCTTGTAGTTGACCTTCTCGCCCTTGACCAGCGCGACAGAGACCTTGGCCGCTTCCGTGGCGATCAGGCGCAGCGACTTGTAGACGGTCATCGTCTGGGTTCCCGCGAGAATGCGCTTGCACGCGGCAAGTTCCGCGTCCTGCCCGGTGACCGGAACCTTGCCCGCCAGTTTCTGCCCGGCCAGCGCCTGGATGATCCCGCCGGCTGTCCCGTCGTTCGGGCCGAGGAAGCCGTCGATCTTGTTCTGGTGCTGGGTCAGGACATTTTCGGTGATCGACAGGGCGTTGGCCGGCAGCCAGTCCTTGACGGACTGTTCGCCGAGGATCTTGACCTTGCCGCTCTTGATCGCGGGATCCATGGCCTTCATGGCGCCTGCCTTGAACAGTTTGGCGTTGTTGTCGCCGGGATCGCCGGAGAGGACATAAACGTTTCCACCGTTCGGCATGGCCTGCATCAGCGCTTCACCCTGCATGTAGCCGACGCGCTCGTTGTCGAACGAGATGTACACGTCGACGTCCGGGCTCTTGATCAGACGGTCGTACGAGACGACCTTGATGCCGGCCTTCTTGGCTTCCTTGAGCACATTGGTCAGCGTCGATTGATCCTTCGGCACGATCACCAGCACATCGACCTTCCGCGAGATCAGGTTTTCGATCTGGGAAACCTGCTTGGCGGTGTCGCCGTCGGCCGACTGCACGCTGACTGTCGCACCGAGCTTCTTGGCGGCCTCGATGAAGAAATCACGGTCGCGCGCCCAGCGTTCGACGCGCAGATCGTCGATCGAGAAGCCGATCACGGGCTTTTCCTTGGAGGCGAAGGCAGGCATTGAAACACATGCCGCGGCAGCAACAAGAACGGACAGAACGGTACGGCGAATGGAAAAACGACTCATCTGAATCTCCTTGAATTTAAGAGGGGACAAATGCCCCGACCATGACCACTACGTTATTCAGCAGCAAAATTGCAATGAACCATCAGACTTCAACCACCCAAACCTGCGTCACGCCGCACCGATCGCAAACAGATCTTTCAGGCGCGGATAGAGCTCCCGGAATTTCCCGTATCGAGGAAGCACGCGCTCAAGCTGCGCTGCGTCCGGCGCGAACAACCTGTTCACCGCCGGGGCGACACAGACCTCTACCTCATTCCCTCCGGCGGCCAGCCAACCCAGGCGAGCGGCCCCCAGCGCCCCGCCGGCCTCGGCCCCTTGCATCGTAACAATCTCGGTTTGCAGGCACGTCGCCAGCAATTGAGCCCACTCCGGACTCCTCGACCCACCTCCGACCAGAGACATTCTTCCGACTCGCGTTCCAGCGGCACGCAGTGCGGCAATACCGTCGAGGATGCCAAACGCCACGCCTTCGAGTACCGAGTAGGCCAGGCTGGCTGCCGAAGTTTCGTGATCCATGCCGAAGAAGACGCCGCGCGCCGTCGCGTCGTTGTGCGGCGTACGTTCGCCGGAAAGATAGGGGAGGAAGACCGGGGCACGATCGAGCGCCTCGGGCGGCAGCGCCTTCATCTGTTCCAGCAGGCTCTCCTCGTCGCTGGCCCCGGTCAGGCGCGTGACCCAGGACAGGCAGCTGGCCGCCGAGAGCATCACGCTCATCTGGTGCCAGCGCTCCGGAAGGGCATGGCAGAAGGCATGGACCGCCGATTCCGGATTGGGTCGGAAACGATCGGTCACGACGAAGGAGACACCACTCGTCCCCAGCGAAATGAAGCCGTCGCCCGGCGACACGGCGCCGATGCCGACCGCGCTGGCCGCATTGTCGCCGCCACCGCCAGCCACGATCACGCCCGGCGCCAACCCCCAGGATTGCGCCACGGCGGGAAGCACGGTGCCGGAAACGTCGCTGCCTTCCACCAGGCGCGGCATGTGGCGACGCGCCAACCCGGTCGCCGCGAGGAGATCATCCGACCAGTCGCGCCGCGCGACATCCAGCCACAGCGTGCCGGCCGCATCGGACATGTCGCTGGCCTTCTCGCCGGTCAGGCAAAGGCGGAGATAATCCTTGGGCAGCAGTACGGAAGCGATACGGGAAAAGACTTCGGGTTCGTTCTTCGCCACCCAGACGAGTTTGGGCGCAGTAAAGCCCGGCATGGCGAGGTTCCCCGCCACGGCCGGAAGCGCAGGAAAACGCGAGGTCAGCTCGAGACATTCGGCGTCCGCGCGGGTGTCGTTCCAGAGAATGGCTGGCCTGAGAACCCGATCGCTCGCGTCAACGAGCGTCGCCCCATGCATCTGGCCGGAAAGGCCTATCGCGCGGATCGCCGCAAACGACTCCGGGACTATCTCGCGCAACCGAGCGGCGGCACGGCAAGCGGCATCCCACCAGTGCGAAGGATCCTGCTCCGACCACGAGGGCCTTGGGCGGGAAATCGGGATTTTCTCGCCGGCAACCGCCACGATCCGGTGCGTATCCGACAGCAGAAGCAGCTTGACCTCGGACGTACCCAGGTCGATTCCCAAGAACATTGCACCCTCCACTCACTTGCGACCATTGTTTTCGTCGCTTGGTGTAGATCCCTGACTTGCCGGTGTTAACTGTGGAAACCCTTTGCTATCCGGATAACCACTTTTCGAGAAACAAACATTAGTTCATTAGTCGTACAAATGCAAGATTTTTTTGCCGGGCAATACTGTCCGACCGTCAGCAAACCTCCTCGGCTGCCTCGGCGCATCCCCGGCAGGAAGCGCCCTAACGTTCGTGAAACCTGAATTCCATGGGGCGCAGCAGGACATGCCTGACCAGCGCGGCGGCACCGATGGCGATCGACCGGGTTCCGAATCGCGCCAGCCTGATGTCAGGAAGTTGCAGCGCGCAATCCTGCGCATACGCTTCAAGGCACGACCGGGCGGCGTCCAGGAATGGCGCGCCCAACTCGCACACCGGCCCGCCTATCACCACGCGCCCCGGGTTGAAATACATCCACAGATTCTGGATCAGGACGCCAAGATAACGCCCAGCCCGTTTCACCGACAGTAGCGCCCCCTCATCCTCGCGATCCAACAATCGGCGGATGGTTTCGACGGACAGCATATCCTCTGCGTGGCCGGAAATGCGGGTGCTGATCGCCTTCAACCCGATGAACGCCTCGGCACAACCGCGGCGCCCGCAAGAGCACACCGGCCCCTCGAGTTGAAGAATCGAATGCCCCACTTCACCCGCAAAGCCATCGGCACCGAGGAACAAGCGGTCGCGAACCACCACGCCGGCTCCGACGCCGACACCCAACCCGAGATAGATCAACGGATCGGGCACCGGCGCCTCGCCGAATTCATATTCACCCAGCGCCGCCACGTCGAAATCGTTCTGGACAAAAATCGGCAGATCTTCCACGCCGAGAGAGGCCAATTCAATAGAAAGCTCCGACCGGAATGCCACATCGCGCCACGCCAGATTCGGCGCCAACTTGACCACCCCTTGCTGGGTCAACACCGCACCGGGCACCCCGACACCGATTCCCAGCAAGCGACGCCCGCCTCTCCTTGCTTGCTCCACCAGATTGCCAACAAGACGCGCCAGTTGCCGGATCACGATCTCCGGGCGCCCTCCGGCCAGAGGTTCCGCAATTTCACTTATCACCTCTCCGGTCAACGAAACTGCCAGCACGCTCAGATTGTCCAGACTGACATCCGCCCCGATCAGGGCCAGGCGGGAACCGTCGATGGACAAAGGAGTCGGGCGTCGGCCGGCAGTGCCGGTAGCCTGCACGTCCGATTCGACCATCCACCCCTCGTCGATCAGATCCTGGACAAGCAGGCTCACCGTCGATTTCGTCAGCCCCGTTTCCTTCGCCAGATCAGCGCGCGACAGCCCGGGCTGGCGCTGCACGACGCGCACCAGCGCCATTCTGTTGATCTCGCGCAACAAACTCTGATCACCGGTTATCGTCATGGCCCACCGAACGGAATCGCAATTAGTATTTTAGTCGCACTATTATCGATCCTCCGTGCCGAAGAATCAAACTCCGATCTACAGGGAAAGCACGGAGAGATCATATCGACTCAGCTTTCTCCGCACGGGGTGCTAAGATTAAGATCGACATTCATGATTCGGTCATGACCGACCGCCGAAAGGGAACCATCATGCCTGACAACGATTTGCCGGATGTTTTTCTTGGCCGCCAGCCGATCCTCGATCGCCATCAGCAGTTGTTCGCCTATGAACTGCTCTTTCGCAGCGGCAGCGCCGAAAAGGGGAACTTTGCCAGTTTCATCGACGGCAATCAGGCCACGGCCACCGTCATCATCAATGCTTTCACTGAATTCTCGCTGGCCGACGCACTAGGGCCGTACCAAGGGTTCATCAAGGTCGACGAAGGCCTGCTGTTCAGCGACCTGATCAACGCGCTGCCGCCGCATACGGTGGTTCTGGAAATCCTCGATACGGTAGCCCAGACACAGGACATGATCGCCCGCTGCGAACAGTTGCGCCAGGCCGGCTACATCCTGGCCACGCACGTGCGCCCGGAGACGCTCGATCTCGACAACAAGCCGCTGCTCAGGATCGCCGAAGTCATCAAGGTCGACGTCAGCCGGGTTGAACCGGAACGCCTGAAGCAACTGACACCCTCGCTGAAACCCTTGCGCAAGACCTTGCTGGCCGAAAAGGTCGAAAGCAACGACCAGATGAAGCTGTGCCATGACCTTGGCTTCGATCTTTTCCAGGGTTACTACTTCGCCCGTCCGACGGTGATCCAGGGCAAACGCCTGCAAAGCTCGGAAATGGCGCTGCTGCGCCTGCTCGGGCTAATCAGCCAGGACGCAGATACCGCGGAGATCGAGAAGGTGTTCAAGCAGGAACCGGTGCTGACCCTCAACCTGCTGCGCCTGACGAATTCGGCTGGCAGCGGCCTGCCCACGAAGATCACCTCGCTGCGCCACGCCATCACCATTCTCGGCCGGCGCCAGTTGCTGCGCTGGCTGCAATTGCTTCTCTACAGTGGGGCATCGAGTTCGGCGCCGGTGGTCAACCCATTGCTGCAGCTTGCCGCGACGCGCGGCCGGCTGATGGAGTTGCTGGTGGATAGAACCCCCGCCGGCAAGCAGGGCGGTCGCGATTTGATCGACCAGGCCTTCATGGTCGGAATCCTCTCGTTGATGCCGACATTGACCGGTACGAGCATGCGCGAAATCCTTTCCCAGCTCTCTCTCGCCAAGCCGGTCAACGATGCACTCGGGGAACGCCAGGGCGTGCTCGGCGACCTGCTCAACCTGGTCGAATCGCTGGAAAACGAAGATCGCGCGAAGGCCGGAGAGGTATTGCTGCGTCTGCCGGACATCGACGCCAACTACGCCAACAGTTGCCTGACGCGGGCGCTCGCCTGGGCCAACAGCCTGGCCCGCGAATCCTGAACACATCCCGATCACTGCGATCGGACGAACACCTATACAATAACCCGCCATCGATCACTGACCGAAGGCGCCTGAGACAACATGTCCGAATCCCACAGTTCGCAGATTTTCCTAGGACGCCAGCCGATTCTCGGGCGCGAGCAACAACTCCTGGCCTATGAACTGCTTTTCCGCGAGGGGCCGATTCTCACCAGCAACCGCGCGGAGATCGTCGATCCGTCGCAGGCCACGGCCACCGTCATCGCCAACGCCTTCACCGAACTCAGCGCCAACGAGGCCCTTGGCCCCTACCGCGGCTACATCAACGTCGACCAGGAGTTCCTTTTCAACGACCTGATCGAAGCCCTCCCGCCCAAGATCGTCGTGCTGGAGATTCTCGAGACGGTAAAGCCCACACCGGAAGTGATCGCTCGCTGCCGGCAGCTTTGCGACAAGGGTTTCTCACTGGCCATCGACGACGTGATCGAGATCGACGACGCCTACCGCCCGCTGCTGGAGCTGGCCGACATCATCAAGGTCGATGTTCTGGGCCTGGATGCCGACCAGCTAACCGGGCTGGTCAAGCAACTCAAACCGTTCGGCAAGAAACTGCTGGCCGAGAAGGTCGAATCGGCCGCGCAGGTCGACTTGTGCAAGAGCCTGGGTTTCGAATTGTTCCAGGGGTATTACTTCGCCAAACCGGCAATCATCGTCGGGAAAAAGCTCAACCCATCGCAAATCGCCCTCCTGAGGCTGCTCGGGCTGGTCCTGCAGGACGCGGAGACCCACGAAATCGAGAACGCCTTCAAGGTCGAACCTGGGCTGACGGTCAACATGCTGCGCCTGACCAATTCGGTCGGCAGCGGACTGACTACCCGCATCACTTCGCTGCGCCATGCCATCACCATCCTTGGCCGCCGGCAATTGCAGCGCTGGCTGCAACTGCTGATCTATACCAACCCCAAGGGCGGCGGCCACGGCGAGAATCCGTTGCTGCAGCTCGCCGCGACCCGCGGCCGTTTGATGGAACTTCTGGCCGACCGAGTGGCGCCGAGAAACCGCGAGTTTGCCGATCAGGGGTTCATGGTCGGAATCATGTCGCTGATGCCAGCCCTGCTCGGAGTCGCCATGGAGGAAATCCTGGCCCAGCTGCCGGTCGCACAACGGGTCAAACAGGCGCTGGAAGAACGAACGGGGCAACACGGCCAGTTGCTGCAACTCGCCGAAGCCACCGAGCAGACCGATCCGGCCATTCTGGAAGAAGCCCTGCAACGCGTGCCGGGAATCGGCCTTGAATTCCTGGAAGACTGCCTGACCCAGGCCTTGTATTGGGCGAACAACCTCGGACGGGAAAAGGCCGATGATTAGAGTGTGTTCTCATTTCTGCACGGGCGGCCATCATGACTGAAACCACCCTCAACGAAACCTACCTCAGCCGCCAGCCCGTCCTGGACTTGCAGCAGGAACTGGTCGGCTACGAATTGCTGCTGCAACCGGCGGGCAGCGCCGGCGGGACAGGAAACAGTCCGGAGAATGCCGCCATGCTGGTTTGTGGCGCCTATGCCGAACTGGGCATCCGCAGCGCACTGGGACGGCACAAGGCATTCCTGCGCGTCGACCCGGATTTTCTGCACGACGACGCCATCGAAGCACTCCCGGCCGAAGGCGTCGTGATCCAGATCCTGCTTGATCGCATTCCCGACGAACGCATGCTGGAACGCTGCCGCGTCTTGCGCGAAAGGCGCTATTCCCTGGCGCTCGCCGACTATGCGGGGCTCGACGAACAAAGCTCGCCGCTCCTGACCATGGTCGACTACGTCAAGATCGACATCCGCGGCAAGGACTCCAGGCGATTGCTCGAACTCGCCGGTCCGCTGGCACGGTTGCCGCTCAAACTGCTGGCGCAGGGCGTGGAAACCCGGGAGGATTTCGTCCGCTGCCGCGACGCCGGCTTCCAGCTTTTCCAGGGCTACCACTTCGCCCGGCCGGAAATCGTCAGCGGACGACGGCTGACGGCGTCGCAGACCACGATCATCCAGTTGATCAACCTCGCCGCCCGCGACGCCGACACGGTCAAGATCGAGGAAGGCATCAAGCACGACCCGGCGCTCGCGGTCAATCTCCTGAGCATCGTCAATTCGGTCGCCTACAACTTTTCCCGGCGCATCAGTTCCTTGCGCCAGGCCATCACCGTGCTCGGTCGGCGCCAGTTGCAGCGCTGGCTGCAGTTACTGCTGATGACCCCGGCCGGCAAAGTGCCGGACGCCAGCCGCACGCCGCTGCTCCAGGTCGCTGCCCTGCGCGGACGCATGCTGGAACTGCTGGTCGGCCAGGTGCGCCCGCGCGACGCGACGCTCGCCGGTCAGGCGTTCATCACCGGCATCATGTCGATGATGCCGACCGCGCTGGGCATGCCGATGAACGAGATCTTCGAACAGATCGCGCTGGAGCAGGAAATCGTCGCCGCACTACAGTCTTACCAGGGAACGCTCGGCAAGATGCTGATGCTGATCGAATGCTACGACGCCGAGGACGCTGACGGATGCGACGCGATTCTGGCCGGGTTCCTTGGCACCGGTCTGGACAGGAACATGCTGAATCACTGCCTGACGGAATCGCTGCGGTGGATCAACGGCAGCGAAGAAGCCGACTGAAAAACAACCAACTCGCCAACCCGCTAGGAAAACCATGCAGAACATTCTCGTCACCGGCGGTGCCGGCTACATCGGCTCGCACACCTGCGTCGAACTCCTGGCCGCCGGCTACAACCTGGTGGTCATCGACAATTTTTCGAACAGCAAACCGGCCGTGCTCGGCCGGGTCGAGCAGATCAGCGGCGGCAAGATTCCATTCATGGAAGTCGACGTCCGCGACCGCAGCGCGCTGCGCGACGTGTTCCGCCAGCACGCGATCGACGCGGTGATCCACTTCGCCGGACTCAAGGCCGTCGGCGAATCCGTCTCGCAACCGCTGCGTTATTACGACAACAACGTTTCGGGCAGTATCGCCCTGTTTGAAGTGATGGCCGAATCGGGCGTCAAGACACTGGTGTTTTCGTCGTCGGCCACCGTTTACGGCGATCCTCAAAGCGTGCCGATCCGCGAAGACTTCCCGCTTTCGGCGACCAACCCTTACGGGCGCTCCAAGCTGATGCTGGAAGAAATCCTGCGCGACCTGTCGCGTTCCGACGAAAGCTGGAAGATCGCCCTGCTGCGCTACTTCAATCCCGTTGGAGCGCATGAATCGGGAATCATCGGGGAAGACCCGAACGGCATCCCGAACAACCTGATGCCCTACATCACCCAGGTCGCCGTCGGCAAATTGCAGCAACTCTCCGTCTTCGGCGACGACTACCCGACGCCGGACGGCACCGGCGTGCGCGACTACATCCACGTCGTCGATCTGGCGCGAGGCCACCTTGCGGCGCTGGGTGCGCTATCCGACAAGCCCGGCGTGATGACCGTCAACCTTGGAACCGGCCAGGGTTACAGCGTGCTCGACGTGATACGCGCCTTCGAGAACGCCAGCGGGCGCCCGGTTCCCTACCGGATCGCCCCGCGACGCCCTGGCGACGTGGCCCAGTGCTATGCCGATCCGACGCTGGCCCAGGAGCTTCTCGGCTGGCGCGCCGAGCGCGGCCTCGAAGAGATGTGCCGCGACTCGTGGCGCTGGCAGCAATGGGCGGCAAGCAACCGGACATAACGAACCTTTTCAACGCCATGCATGCCCAATGCGGCAAGGAGGAGGAATCATGAAGCTCGGCTTTTTCGGTGCCGCAGGTGAAGTAACCGGTTCCTGCACTTTGGTGGAAACCGGCCGCACCCGCTTCCTGGTCGATTGCGGCATGTTCCAGGGAGGCCCCGAAGCCCGCACGAAGAACCTGCACGCTTTGAATTTCGACGGTGACGTGCGCGACATCGATTTCGTGCTGCTGACCCACGCGCACATCGACCACTCCGGACTGCTTCCCCGCCTGGCCGTGCTCGGCTATCGCGGACCGATCTACGCCACACCGGCCAGCATCGACCTGCTTGAGGTTCTCCTGCCTGACAGCGCCCACATCCAGGAAAAGGAGGCCGAATGGCAGTTGCGCCATCGGAGGCGCGGCGGCAAGGTCGAGCGCGGCGTGCAGACACCGCTCTATACGGTGGCCGAGGCGCAAACGGTGCTCAAGCTGTTCAAGCCGGCTCGGTACGGCGAAACCATTTCACCGGCCGGGGACGTGCAGGTCCGCTTCCATGACGCCGGGCATATTCTCGGCTCCGCCTGGCTGGAAGTCACCGTTAGCGGCAGCGGCTCGCCGCGCAAACTGGTCTTCTCCGGCGATCTCGGCATGTACCCTCGCCCGGTCCTGCGCGACCCCGAACAGGTCATCCCGGAAGCGGACGTCCTGCTCGTCGAATCGACCTACGGCGACCGCCTGCACCGTTCCATGCCGGAAACAGAAGAGGAAATCGTCGCCGCGTTGGGACGCACCCATGCCTGTCATGGCAACCTGATCATCCCGTCCTTTGCCGTCGGCCGCACGCAGGAAATCCTCTACATCTTGGCCGATCTGGTGCGGCGCGGGCGCCTGTCGCCGCTCAAGGTCTATGTCGACTCGCCGATGGCCAACGAGGCCACGCGCATCACCCTGGCACATCCGGAATTGCTCGACGCCGAGACGCGCGAACTGATCGCCTGGCAGCAAGCGCATCCGGAAAAGATGAAAATCGAATTCGTCGCCGATGTCGAACGATCAAAAGCCCTGAACGAAATGCGCGAGGGCGCCGTCATCATCTCTGCCAGCGGCATGTGCGAAGCCGGGCGCATCAAGTACCACCTGCGCGAGAACCTTCCACGCAGCGAATGCAGCATCCTGATCGCCGGATTCCAGGCGGCAGGCACCTTGGGGCGAAGGATCGTCGACGGCGCACGCACGGTGAAGATTTTCGGGCAACCGGTTCCGGTGCGGGCGCGCATCTACACCGTCGGCGGCCTGTCGGCGCATGCCGACCAGGGCGCGTTGATCAACTGGCTGCGCGGCTTCCGCAAGCCGCCGGGAAAAACCTTCCTGATCCACGGCGAGGCCGGAGCACGGACGACATTCGCCAAGGCGATCCAGGACCAGCTAGGCTGGACGAACATTCGGCTGCCGCAGCGTGGAGAGCGGTTCGACGTTTAGCGGAAAAACTCGGCAAGCAGCGGAACAAAGAAAAACCATCGCTGTCTGAACCAGCGAATGGACGATTTTTCGTTCCGCAACTGCGTGAAGCAAGAGTTTCGTCTGTTCGCCCGATGGACCCTGTAGCTGGAGATCATCATGGAATTGGACAACCTCAACGCACTGCTCGTCATAACGGCCGCGGCGCCTTATGCCGCAGAGGCCACCTATCGGTGGATGAAGCGTTCAGGCTTGTCGAAAGCCGTCGTCCATTTCCTGCAAAGCCAGTTTACGCAGATTCAGCACTGACGCGTAGAGGGTACGGGCGGAGCGCTCACAGGCCAATACCGGCTTCACACCGACAGACAGGCAACCGACTCCTCCAACCGTGTCGCGAGACCGGCCAGTGTCCGCGAGGACGCGCTGGTAGTCTGGGCCGAGGCATGACACTCCTCGGCCATGCCCGAGATTTCCTGGGTATTGCGCGCAATCTCGTTGCCGGCGTTGCTTTGCTCGGTCGTGGCGTGGGCGATTTCCTCGATATGCCTAGCCGTCACGCTCACCGTCTCGCGCAGGCGCGCGAGCAGTTCGCTGAGTTCGTCGACCACGCTGGCACTGCCGCGTACCTGATCGCTGCTGCGGCGCATCGAAACCACCGCCGCTTGGATGTTCTCCTGGATCGCCTCGATGGTCCCCGCCACATCGGTTGTCGCTGTGCGCGTACGCTCGGCAAGTTTTCGTACTTCGTCGGCCACGACGGAAAAGCCCCGTCCATGCTCGCCGGCGCGCGCCGCCTCGATGGCCGCGTTGAGTGCGAGCAGATTGGTCTGCTCGGCAATTTCGCGAATGGCCCGCACCACCTGGCCGATCTCGTGCGACTGATTCTCCAAATCCTGAATCGCCAAAACGGCCTCATTCACGCCGGAAACAATCCCCGCCATCTCGCGGGCAGCTCCGGCGGCATGCTCGGCCCCCCGACGCGTCGCCTCGTCGGCCTCCACCGTAACGCGCTCTGTATCGCGGGCGCGTTCCGCCACTTCATCGATCGACACCGTCAATTGCTGGACGGCACTGGCAGTGCGCGCGGCGGCCTCGTTCTGCCGTTCGGTGGCGCTTTCGATCTGCCGGCTCGACGCATTGACGCGGTCCACCGAACCGTTCAGTTCCCGGGCGGCAACGAGCGTATCGCGGATCAATCCCCCGAAACTCGCGGCCATCTCATTGAAGTATCGGGCCATTTCCGCCGCTTCGTCGGACGAGCGAGGGATCACGCGCACGCTGAGATCTCCGGCGGCCATGCGCTTGGCCGCCGCGCTCAGATCCTCGATGCCGCGCATGATCGACATGTAGGCGCCGGTGAATCCGTATCCAAGCAGCAGGAGAACCACGCCGATGATGGCCAAGACGGTGTTGCGCTTCATCATCAGGTTGTTCATGCGCGCGTCGAGCACGCGGTCGACTCCAGGCACGATGGCGCGGGCCATGTCCAGCACAGCAGCCATGGCCAGAGTTCCGGGACCATCGTAGTCCGCCGGAGAAATATCGAAATCGCTCGTATCGATGACCTTGGTGGTCAACAGTTCCTGCAGGCCGAGGGGCGTCGTGCCCAGGGCAGATGCCTGGGTTTCCAGACCTGTGGCCAGCGCCGGCCGGAGAGCGCCGGCCTTCTCGATATTCTCGAGGTTCCATGAAACCAGTGGATCGATGCCGCCACGCACCACAAGCAGGCGGTTGCGCAGCTTTGTCTTGAGGCGCTTGCCAGCGACGGCGCCGAGTCCGACATCGCGCGCCACGCCGACGCTCTCGAGCAGCAGCGGCAGCTTGATCGACAACGAATCGACCAGAGCGGCCACGGCCGGGTCGCCGTCGGCGCGAATTCCGCTGCGATCCGAAACGACGGTCAGGCCGTGGCGCAACAACCGGTTGAACTCCAGTTGCGCGTTCAGGGCATCGGCCGCATCCTCGCCGCCGGCAGAATATTTCTCCCAGTGTTCGCGAAGCGGGATCCATGCGGCGCCTGCCAGTTCTTCCCCGATACCGCTACGCGTCAGGTTGTGCAACCCGCGCAGGCGCTCGACGACGAACGCGCGCCGTTCGGATTGCGCCTGCCTGTAGGATTCGTCGCCGGCCAGCACCGCTTGCCAGGCGGCATGGTAGTCATGCGCCGCAGCCAGCAGTTCGAGCGCCGGCAGTTGCAAATCCAGGCCCACCCGCTCGCGCCGCGTAACCTCGAACTGGCCCTGATGCTCAGACACCAGCAGCCCGGAAAACAGAAGCAACGGCACGAGAAACACGACTGCCGTCAGCAACAGCTTGTAGCGGTAGGAAAGGCGACCAACGAGCCAGACGGCGGGAACGAACAGGGATTTCATGTGTGGGTCTGCAAGAATGAAAAGACCGGCAGATCCTAACGGCCGATGGTTACAGTCATGTTGCTGCAACACCCGACGTCATCAGCATGTAACACTCGCGTTCCAGAATCACGGCGTCATCAAGCACTGTCCAGCACCGCAAATGCAAAAACTCGAAAGATACGTAGGTCGTATCGTGCGCCTGAAACAGCGCGCCTTGGAGCGAATCAAGGGGAGCAAAAGGATCTTCGTCGATCACGAGGACAACTGCTTTCTGGTTGCCGCCATCGACCGCCAGATGAGCCGCCTGATCTGTTACGGGGCCAATCGGCGCATCGATGTCTGCGCGGCAGATATCGTGCTGATCTGATCACCGACCGCACCTCCCAGCCGCACGCCGTGTTCCCGCCCATCGAGACTCCAACCCTTCGCCGCATGGACGAAAATGCCCGGATCGATCATTCGTCCGGTAGCGTGCTGGCCGACCGGGAACCGGCGCCGGGAGAGTATTCCGGCAGCACCTATCGGGAGATTGCCGCCGTCGACCTGGGCTCCAACGCCTTCCGTCTACAGGTCGGACGCTTCGTCGATGACCAGATCTACCCGCTGGATTCGATCAAGGACACGGTGCGGATCGCGTTCGGCCTGACTGCCATCACGCACCTCGACGAGGCGGCGCAGCTGCGAGCGCTTGCCGCACTGGCACGCTTCGGCGAGCGTCTGCGCAGATTTCGGAAGGAGTCGGTACGCGCAGTCGCGACCAGCGCGCTTCGCGTCGCCAGGAACGCCGATGTATTTCTTCCGCGCACCGAAGAGGCGCTCGGCTTCCCCATCGAGGTCATCCGGGGGCGTGAGGAAGCTCGCCTGATCTACATCGGCGCGCATCATGCGCTCCCGCCCAGCGAACAAACGCGCCTGGTCGTCGATGTCGGCGGAGGATCGACGGAGTTCATCATCGGGCGGAAGAACGAACCGCTGCTCATGGAATCCCTGCGCATGGGGTGCGTCAGCTTCACGCACACCCACTTCCCTGACGGCAAGGTCACCCGACGGAGCTTTCGCGAAGCAGAAATGGCAGCCGCCAGCGAGATCGAGAGCATTGCCGTCAACTACCGCCGCTTCGGCTGTGGTACGGCTTTCGGTTCCTCGGGAACGGCACGGGCCATCGCCCGGATCCTCGAACTCAATTCGCTCAATCCCGGCGGGACGGCCGGCATCACCCGCCAAGGGCTAGGTAACCTGCGCGAACTGATGATCCGTGCAGGCTCTCCTGAAGGTCTGGCCCTGGACGGCCTGCCGACTGACCGGCTGACTGTCCTGCCCGCGGGCACAGCCATCATGAGCGCCATATTTTCCCGCCTCGATATTCCGCAGATGCACCCGGCGCGCGGTGCCCTGCGCCTGGGAGTCATGTACGACATGCTCGGGCACTTCCACCAGCACGACATGCGCGACACCTCTGTGCGGCAGTTCACGCGCCGCTATCGTGTTGACCTGCGCCAGGCAGAACGGATGAAAAAGGCAGCGCTGGGCCGCGCAATTGCACGAGATCGGCCTGTCGATCGCGCACTGCGGGTTTCACAAGCATGGCGCCTACATCATCGGCGAGGTCGACATGCCATGCTTACCGGCTCGAATTGCCGCGCCAATGGCTCAGCGAATACCGGCTGAGTGCCGCCGCACTGGCGGATGAATCGCTGATCTGGAGGCAGACGGGGGCGACCTTGCAGATCATCCGCCGCGCCGGCTGACGAAAACCTGCGACTATCAGCGCAACGGCGGAAGCACCGTCAACAGCGCTTTGATTTCCTCGTCGGACTTCACCGAAAGCAGGCCCAGCGCGGCCCGAAGCAGATCGCTCTTCTTGACCTCGACGCCCTGGTCGGCCAGTTGCTTCTTGATTCTTACCAACTGGTCATACTCGCCGCGCAACAGCGTAAAACGCTCGCGCACCGGTTCGGCTTGCTTCCTCAGAACCTTGTCGAGCGGCCGCGAAAAGGCCTTGGCCAGACGCTTGCGCTTCTTCGCGGGGGGAGAGGACTCGGGCGCAGCAGGGGCGGCACTCGCCGGCAATGCAGGTTTGGCCTCGACGGGAGTCTCCGAAACGACCCGGGCGCGTGGTTTGCTGATCCGCTTTTTCGCCGCAGGTTCGACCACAACGGGCGACAAAGGGGGTGGAGACTTTCTGACAACCATCGTTTTTCCTAATGAAATCACACGTACATATCAGTCTAGTGCAGAAATGTTACAAAAATGCGTCATGACGGAATATCCGTTTCACATCAGAACTCTCGCTCCTCCCGGAGCTCCATTCCCGGATCGCCCCGCTCGACGCGCACCTGCAACAGGCCAATCGTTCGCCCATCCTGCGTGCCGACGATAAAGCGCCAGTCCCCCGGCTTCGGATTGAGCACCCAGGAGTAGCCGCGAAAGCCTCGTTCGCGACCACCCGTGCTGCGGAAACGGTCGCGATACACGAGCCGCCAGCCTCCGTTTTCCCTCACTTCCCAGCGATGCTCGAGGTCAGCCGCAACCCGCAGCGGAGCATAGACGGCTGACACCCCGTACAACCGCCCTCCTTCCGCAACATGGACCACCGACGACTGATCTCGCCAAAACTGCCACGGTGAAGCCTGTTCGACCCGCAGGAGGAAACGATCACCCGCCCGCTCGAAATCATGGCCAATCGCCATGTCGCGCTTGACCAGTGGAACCGGCGCGATCATGCCGAGATTCCAGGCCAGCAGCAATGTCACGGCGATTCCCCACGCGGGCAGGATGCGGCCTGGCCGACCGGGCGCCATCAGGCGCAGCCCGTGCGCCAGCACGACCCCGGTCATCGTCGAGGCATAGAACCACAGGGGATCAAGGCTTCCGGCCAGATGCGGCAACACGAAATTCAGGAGCAGGATGGCATTGAGGGCAAATAGCGACCACGTCAGGGTGAAACGCCTCCCGTAACGGTCGCCAGCGAATTCGTTGGCCACCAGCAACCCGCCGAGCACGGCCGCCGTCAGCCACGAACCGAGGTGCCCGGAACTCCTGAAATACAGGATGAACAGCGCGGAAAAAACGCCTCCGTAGAAGAACTGGATGAGCAGATACGGCGCTTGCCATATCAGCCGCGCGATTTTCCCGCGCAATCGATCGGCCGGAGGAGGAGGCGTTTTCTCCTGCAAATGGCGCCACGCCAGCCACAACGCAAAAATGGCCGCGCCGAACAGATAACCGCCCAGGCGCCAGAAGTCCAGCACGGTGACGCGCTGCCCGATGGTCAGCGCGTCCGCGACAAAACCGGTAAAAAAGGCGGCTACGGGGTAAAAACGCCGAAGTAGTTTCACGAAGCGAGAAGCGCTGAGAATACGTGACGAGACGCGTATCTTAACGCCGACGGTGCGTTTCAGACGCCTTGTGCTCACCGGCAGGTACGGATGGAAACTTCACTCCCCTTTTAGGATGGCATATGCCAAAATTCGACTGCGCCTGTCCATGCCATCCTTCAACCCGCATTCCCACCTCATTCAAGCCATGGCCCTCAACACGATAGAAATCACCCTAGTGGTCGAGAATGAAACACCGCCCGACCTGATCGCCGAACACGGCTTCGCCGCCTGGATCGAAACGGGCGGCGAGTGTTTCCTATTCGATACCGGACAGGGAACGGCCCTCGAACACAACGCCCGTGTTCTCGACATCGATCTGGGAAAGGCGGCGATGCTGATCCTTAGCCACGGCCATTACGACCACACCGGAGGCATTCCGGCGTTTCTGGCGGCCAACGCCCATGCGCCGGTGATCTACGGAAAAGGCGCGACGACCTGCCGCTACAGTTGCCATCCCGAGCAGGCGCCCAGGCAGTCCGGCATCGTTCCCGCGGTTCTGCAGGAACTCGATGCGTTACCCGCCGGGCGGCGCATCGAACTCGACGCACACCGCTACCTCAGGCCGTGCATCGGCGTTACCGGCCCGATCCCGCGAATCACCCCGTTCGAGGACACCGGCGGACCGTTCTACCTCGATGCGAACAAGGCACGGCCCGATCTCATCAACGACGATCTCTCTTTGTGGTTCGAGACAACCGAAGGCCTGGTCATCCTGACGGGCTGCTGCCACTCGGGATTGATCAATACGATCAGCCATATCCGCAGGATCTCCGGAATCGAGCGGGTGCATGGAATCATCGGCGGGCTGCACCTGCTGAATGCCGGCGAGGAACGCCTGCAGGCAACGCGGAAGTTCCTCGCCGAGTGTCGTCCGGACTTCCTGATTCCCTGCCATTGCACCGGAGCGCTCGTCGCCGAGCGGCTACAACGGGAATTCGGCGAAGCGATGGTCACGCCCGGCAGGGCCGGGCAGAAAATAACCATTGGTACGCTACGGCCGGAAGGTTGAGGCGTGGTCGATCAGCACCCGCTGAGCGATTTTTTCTTGAAGTCATTCTGCAAGCGCTCGCGAATAGTCGTCGCCTCGTCGCTCTCCAGGTAGGCCCGCGTCGTCGGTGGAACGTAGTCGGCAAGGCCGGCAAAATCGCCCTTGCCGACCAGCTCGCGCACTTTGGAAGCGCTGATCACGCCGGTTTCCGCCTGCTTGCGTTCGATGATTTCGAGCTCGATGCCGTGCGCCGGCAGGATTCGCTGCATGGCCATGTTATAGCCTCCGGTCAGCGGGCAGTTCGGCTCGGTACCAACGAACCGCCGCGTGATACCGAAGAATGGGGCAATCTTCGAGGCAAACAGGGTCACGTCGAGTTCCATCTGGATGCGCGCCACGGGGTCGTCTTTCTTAAGGAAATAGGTCGGGAAGGTCGCTCCGCTGACGATATAGCGCGAGGTATCGAGTTGGATGACGTTGGCCAGATGGCGCACACCTTGCTCGACCAGGCGGTAACGAACCTCGAAAGGAAATACCGAACGGTCTTCCTTGACGACGAAAATGTACAGATTGTCCACCCGCTGTGCCGCGCTCTCGATCAGGTAGAGGTGCCCGTTGGTAAACGGGTTGCAGTTCACCACCACGGCGCCGTTCAGCCCCGGCCGAACCAGATCCTTGTTTGATTCCAGCCATTTGGAAAGCCCCTTGCCGTATTCAAGCAAGGCCACTTTCTCCTGGGCAGCGAGCAAGGAGAAGTTCAGCGCCTGAAACGAGAAAACGAACTCCGGCTTGGTATAAACGAAAAGGGATTCGTGCCCGGCGCGCTGGCCGCTCATCACGAGTTCGGTAACCAGTTCCCCCAGCACAGCGCCACCTTGATGCTCCGGCGCCACGGCCAGCATTTTCAGGATGTTGCCGGCGCGCGAACCGGTCGCCACGAGCTGTTCGTTCTCGTAGATACCGTACATGACATCCACGCCCTCCTCGAACGCCAGGCCGCTGGCCTCGATCAAGGAACGCGCCATCTTGCGCTCGGAGTTAAGTGCCAATTCAACGATCACGATGTCGCTCCCTCTATCGTCCAAAGCGTTCATGTGATTCTACCAGCCGCAACACCAGGCCGAACCCAGACATGGAAACTCTCGTCGCATCCGCTGAACCGGCCCCCGCTATCTTGCTGCTTCCGATGCGCGAATCTTCTCGATTAAGACTGAGTTAAGAATCGGCTGCTTAAATGCGAGCACCCGGAGTGATCCTCAACCCACCTCGACCACACGAAAGACAGGCCGGGACAAAACAACAACGGACTTCGCCACCGTTCCTGGAGCTTTCAATGCCTTTCGCCCGCCACAGCCAGCTTCGCTATCTGTCCATCATTCTAATGGTATGGCTTGGTGTGTTCCTCCTGACACGCGGCGTACTGCTGGCATCGCATCTGGCGGAAGCGGAAGTCGGCATTTCCGGTCTCTTGCGTATTTTTGGCGTCGGTCTCATCTACGACCTGGGCTTCCTTCTGTATGCGACCTTGCCGCTGTCCCTCTATCTGCTACTGTGCCCAATGGGCCTTTGGCAACGGAAGTGGCACCAGAGGGCACTGCGCGTATTCCTCGGGTTGATGCTGTTCGTCATGCTGTTCACGGCCGCGGCGGAATGGTTCTTCTGGGACGAATTCGGGGTGCGCTTCAACTTCATCGCGGTGGATTATCTGGTGTATTCGAAGGAGGTCATCAACAATATCCTCGAGTCGTACCCGATCTATCCGATACTCGCTGGGCTGGCCATCGCGGCCACAGGAATGGCCGCTGCGCTGAATAAGTCTCTCGATGCCGCTTTCACCGCTCCGCCATTGCCGCGAACTCTTGCATGGCCGACACTTGCCGGCGTGCTGTTGGCGGCGGGAGTCAGCGGCGCTTTGCTCGGGCAGAATTTTCCGCGCGGCCTGGGAGGCAACGCTTACCACAGCGAACTGGCGAGCAACGGTCCGTTCCAGTTTTTCGCCGCGTTTCGCAACAACGAACTGGATTACCGGCAGTTCTATGCCACGCTGCCTGAAAACCGTGTCGCGGAACTGCTGCGCGGCGAGGTCGCAGAACCCAACGCCCGTTTCATCGGCAGCGACCCCGAGGATATCCGCCGGGTGATCAATAACCCCGGACAGGCACGGAAGATGAACGTCGTGCTGGTCACCATTGAAAGCCTCAGCGCCAAATATCTCGGCAGCTTCGGCGACACCCGCGGCCTGACTCCCAATCTCGACGAGCTGCGTAAACACAGCCTGTTCTTCACCAACTTCTACGCCACCGGCACGCGCACCGATCGCGGACTCGAGGCGATTACGCTCTCCGTTCCCCCGACCCCTGGCCGCTCGATCGTCAAGAGAATCGGGCGGGAAACCGGTTATGCCAGTCTCGGCCAACAGTTCAACGCGATGGGATACGACAGCGTGTTCATCTATGGAGGACGCGGCTACTTCGACAATATGAATGCATTCTTCTCCGGCAACGGATACCGCATCGTCGACCAGAGCAGCGTTGCCGACGCGGATATGGCGTTCCAGAACGCTTGGGGCATGTCGGACGAAGACATCTACAAACAGACGCTGAAGGTGGCCGACGCCGATCACGCGGCGGGCAAGCCTTTCTTCCTGCAGCTGATGACCACCTCCAACCACCGCCCCTATACCTATCCGGGAGGACGCATCGACATCCCCTCCGGCCAGGGACGCGAAGGCGCCGTGAAATATACCGACCACGCGATCGGCCAGTTCCTCGCCCAAGCGCGGGAGAAACCCTGGTTCGACACGACCGTTTTCATCTTCGTCGCCGATCACACGGCAGGCAGCGCCGGCAAAGAGGATCTGCCGGTCGCCAACTACCATATCCCCTTGTTCGTCTATGCCCCGGCATTCATCCAGCCGCGCGAGGTGTCCATCGTTGCGAGCCAGATCGATGTGGCTCCTACCCTGCTGGGTCTGCTCAATTTCAATTACACATCGACTTTCTTCGGCCGCAACATGCTGAGGGAAGACGCGCCCACCGGACGTGCCGTGATCGGCAACTATCAGCACCTGGGGCTGTTCGACGGCACCAGCCTGGCAATTCTCAGCCCGAGACGGGCAATGCGTCGACACGACGACGCACTGGGTTCAAGCCACGAAGTCCGCTCGAATAGCGGCGATCCGCTCCTGCAGCGCGATATCGCCTACTACCAGGGCGCGAGCCATCACTTCCGGAAAGGTCTGCTGGCCTGGCGCCCTGATTCCGGAGCCCAGACCCTGCTGACCCACGTCAATCCACCGCCAGCAGCCGTGGATCTTCCGGCCGCCGCGGCTTCCGGAACGTAGAAACCAGTCATCCTGAAGACAAACGCTGGCCACGTCATTCCGACATAAGCGGGAATGCAGAGGTGCGCCACCGGATTCTGCGCCAAGCAGGCGGTCATTCCGCAGGCGGCACTGGCGACCGTCGGCTTTCTCCTCAGCCTCACGATTTCCAGATTCCGCCTCTGGCGTCGCCCGTTGGGCTATCTGGCGCTGGCCCGGCGGACAAGCCTCCGCCGGGTTTTCCTTGCTCGCCCTCCGCTTCGTCCTGCGCGGCCGACGCCCGCGCGCGCCTCTCGTCGTTCCCGGTGCAGCGCGCGGAATGGGCACGCTGTTCTCAGCCGGGCCCGTGCTGCAGGGCGCCCATTTTCTCTCGCACAATGTGTGGACGTTGCTGTTTGACTGGACGATCTGCCCGCTGCTCTACCTGTGGATTCTCTACCGCGACCCGCAGAACCAGTGCGTGAAACGGGAAAGGTCAGCGCAAGGCCAACGATTGACGACCAACGAACAAAACTGATTCGTTCCGGGCATCCCGGCCACACATGGCTCAGATCACGTAATCCTCGCCCGCAACGGCTTCGTTTCTGAGAATTTCGGTGATTTTCTGTTCGGCCAGTCCGGGCACGAGCTTCTGGATCAGGTCGTAAGCATAGCTGCGCAGATAGACGCCGCGACGCACGGCCAGACGCGTGGTATTCGGAACAAAAAGGTGCGGGACATCCAGGAGAACCAGGTTGCTGTCGCGTTCCGGGTTGTAGGCCATCGAAGCGATGATGCCGATGCCCAGCCCGATATCGACGTAGGTCTTGATCACATCGGCGTCGATGGCCGAAAGAACGATGTCGGGCAATAGTCCCTCTTCGGCAAAACGGCGATCGATGTTCGCCCGCCCGGTGAAACCTTCGTGGTAGGTAACGATCGGGGATTCCGCGATATCGGCCAACGTAATGTTCTCCAGCTCCGTCAGCGGGTGGCCACGCTGGACGATCACGGCGTGATGCCAAGTGTAATAGGCAAAGGTAGCAATTTCCGGAACGTTGGCCAGCCACTCCGTAGCGATGGCGATATCGGCCTCACCGGCGATCAGCATCTCGGCGATTTCCTTCGGGCTGCCCTGGTGCAGGACCAGATGGACCTTCGGGTACTCCGCCTTGAACCGTTTAATTACTTCCGGCAATGCGTAGCGTGCCTGGGTATGCGTGGTGGCGATTACCAGGTTTCCGGTTTTGCGGCTGGAGAAATGGTCGGCAATGCTGCGCACGTTCTGGGTATCGAGCAGGATGCGCTCGACGACGGTCAGCACTTCCTTGCCCGGCTCGGTAAGGCCGAGCAGCCGCTTGCCACGGCGCACGAAGATCTCGACCCCGAGTTCATCTTCGAGATCCTTGATGTGTTTGGAAACACCAGGCTGAGAGGTGAACAGCGTATTGGCTACCGTCGTCAGGTTGAAGTCCTGGCGTACCGCCTCTCGAAGGATGCGCAGTTGCTGGAAATTCATGTCCGCTCCTCGCCTCCCCGTACCCGGTTACCGCCCGGCTCCGTAAATCTGGTCGAACGTGCCGCCGTCGGCGAAATGCGTTTTCTGTGCCTTCTCCCAGCCGCCGAAGACGTCGTCAATGGTGATCAGGTTGACCTTGGCGAACTGTTTGGCGTACTTCGCGGCCACCTTCTGGTCTCGCGGACGATAGTAGTGTTTGGCGGCAAGTTCCTGCGCTTCGGGGGAATAGAGATACTCGAGATAGGCTTCAGCGACCTTGCGCGTGCCGCGCTTGTCGACGGTCTTGTCGACCACCGACACCGGCGGTTCGGCGAGGATCGACAGTGACGGCGTAACGATGTCAAACTTCTCCGGCCCCAGTTCCTTGACCGCCAGGTAGGCTTCATTCTCCCAGGCCAACAGGACGTCGCCGATGCCGCGTTCGGTGAAGGTGGTGGTCGCGCCGCGCGCACCGGAATCCAGCACCTTGACGTTCTTGAAGATCTTGCCGACGAACTCCTTGGCCTTCTCGTCGTTGCCACCCGGTTGTATCAGCGCGTAGGCCCAGGCTGTCAGGTAGTTCCAGCGGGCGCCACCGGAGGTCTTCGGGTTCGGTGTGACGATACCGATGCCGGGCTTGACGAGATCGTCCCAATCCTTGATCTGTTTGGGATTGCCCTTGCGTACCAGGAAGACGATGGTCGACGTATAGGGCGAGGCGTTCTGCGGCAGGCGTTTCTGCCAGTTTTCCGGAATCAGGTTCTTGGTGGCGAGCGCACCGACGTCATAGGCCAGAGCAAGGGTGACGACATCGGCATCCAGCCCATCGATGACGCTGCGCGCCTGCTTGCCCGAGCCGCCGTGTGACTGGTTGATGGTGACCTTCTCGTTGGCCTTGCCCTGCCAGTATTTCGCGAAGGCGGCGTTGTATTCCTGATAGAACTCTCGCGTCGGATCATAGGAGACGTTAAGCAGCGAGGTATCGGCGCGTGCGGAAGCCGTGGCAGCGGCAAAGGCGAGGCCCAAGGCCAGGCCAGTCAAAAGTTTGCGGAACGACATCGGGATTCTCCTTCGATAAATGACAGGCCCGAGTCTAGGCAATCACCTCCACAACCCAAACGACTTAATGTTTATTAGCTTATTCGCCGGTCTTGCATATTCTTAAAACCAAAGGTTATTAGAAATAGATGAATTGGCGTAATCGAGGAATATATCAACGGGAATGACGGATTTCGTAGCCGGATCCGCGCAACAGTTCGATAGCTTGTTCTAGTTTGCGCTGTCTCTGGATCTGGCGGTTGCCGAGAGTCAACCGTGGCACTCCCGATAACGCGCAACCATGGCTCTCCAGCCAGGTATTGATGAGGTCGAGACTCTTCCGGCCAATACCCGGCGCACGCTCGATGACCCGGATATCCAATGCGGCAATCTCCTGAGGGGAAATACTGGCCTTGTTCAACAGCAGGCGCAACGCGTTTCGCTGACGTGTCGGCAAAACGGTCGCTTCCGATTCACCACCGGGCGGAAGTTTGCGGTCGGACATGACGGACGCTCCTTCGGCAACAGGCCGCGCAGGCCGGAAAATTCGATCCCATCAAAGAGCCAAACAGGATTCTGGGGCGCCAGCATAGACATAACGGCGGAGGCAACCAACGAATGAATCCTGATATCGAAATCTGTCGTGCGAATAAAGATCCTTATTCCCGCCGGGGTTGAAGGCTTTATTCAAGCGCCAAGTCGCGCAACCAGACATTTTGATATATCCAAATAATTATTAGTTCGTTCCAAAAAACACTTTACAAATATAAGGTTGAGGCCAAGACATCGCCCAATTCGAGAGCAACGAACAATCATGGACATTACGCAGACCTATCCGAACCCTGCCGGACATCCGGGTTCGGGCATTCTTGCCCGCCTGCTGGCACCTTTCTGGAAGGAACAGGCGACGGCGACGATTGCCAACTCCTCCGGCAACTTTCGCAGAGAAGCGCATATCGAAGAGCGGCACGATGCCGTCGGCTCAACGGCCGAAGCCCCGGCCCTTTTTTCCCTGCACGGCATCGGCAAGACGTTCAACGGCGGGGTAAGGGCGCTGCACGGCATCGATCTGGACATTCGCGAAGGCGAAATCTTCGGCATCATCGGTCGCAGCGGCGCGGGGAAAAGCACGCTGATACGCACGCTGAACCAACTGGAACGTCCGACCGAAGGCCGCGTTCATTTCGAAGGCCGCGATCTGCTGGCGCTCGACGCCGCCGGACTGCGCCAGGTGCGGCGGCGCATCGGGATGATCTTCCAGCATTTCAACCTGCTGTCCTCGCGCACTGTCGCCGGCAACATCGCCCTGCCCCTTGAACTGGCCGGAGCGCCGGGAGAAGACATCAAACGTCGCGTCGACGAACTGCTCGACCTCGTCGGCCTCACGGAACAGCGCGATCGCCACCCGAACCAGATCAGCGGCGGACAAAAGCAACGTGTAGGTATCGCCCGCGCGCTGGCCACCGAGCCGCGCGTTCTGCTGTGCGACGAAGCCACCTCCGCACTCGATCCAGAGACGACCCAGTCGATTCTCGGCCTGCTCGCCGATATCAACCAACGGC
Organism: Candidatus Accumulibacter sp. UBA704; assembly: GCA_002304785.1. Taxonomy (GTDB): domain Bacteria; phylum Pseudomonadota; class Gammaproteobacteria; order Burkholderiales; family Rhodocyclaceae; genus Propionivibrio. The sequence continues at coordinate 50,112 of DBMG01000053.1, forward strand.
TCGGTCTGACCATCGTCCTGATCACGCACCAGATGCAGGTCATCAAGGCGGTCGCCCATCGGGTCGCCGTGTTGGAGAACGGCCATCTCGCCGAACTCGGCGCGGTCGCCGACATCTTCACCGCGCCGAAGCAGCCAATCACGCGCACCCTGCTGCAGGAGGTGATCGGCAACGAAATTCCGCCGGGCGTTCGTGACAGGGCGGCGCGTTTGCTCGCCAGCGGAGAAGGCCGCATCTGGCGCCTCGGCTTCCGCGGGGAGAGCGTGGACCGGCCGGCGCTGACCGAAGCGGCGGAACGCTTCGGGCTGAAGATCAATCTGTTGCACGGCTATATCGACGAGATCCAGGGCACTCCGTTCGGCTCCCTCGTCGTCGCCGCCAGCGGCACGGCCGAGGCGATCGAGGCAGCGGAAACGTTCATCCGTAGCCAGGAAATCTCGCTCGAGGAGATCAGGCTATGAGCCCCGAACTGCTCCGTCTGTTTCAAACGTCGCTGCTCGAAACCCTCTGGATGGTCGGCGTCTCGGGCGCCATCGGGACGGTGGTCGGACTGCCGCTCGGCGTCCTGCTGGTCATCACCGATCACAACGGTCTGCTGCAGAACCGTCCGCTGAATCGGGTGCTCGGTATCGTTGCCAACGCCGTGCGTTCAACGCCGTTCATCATCCTGCTGGTGGCCGTCATACCGCTGACCCGCCTGATTGTCGGAACCTCCATCGGCACCTCGGCGGCGATCGTCCCGCTGGCCATCGCGGCGATTCCGTTCATTGCCCGCCTCGTCGAGACCGCCCTGCGCGAGGTCGACCGCGGTTTGATCGAGGCCTTGCAGGCGATGGGCGCGACGCCATGGCAGATCATTCGCACGGTGCTGATTCCGGAAGCCCTGCCCGGCATCGTCGCCGGACTGACGATCACGCTGGTCAGCCTGATCGGCCATTCCGCGATGGCCGGCGCCGTCGGCGGCGGCGGACTCGGCGACCTCGGCATCCGCTACGGTTACCAGCGCTTCCTGCCCGAAGTCATGACGCTGGTGGTGCTCGTGCTGATCGTCCTCGTCCAGATCGTCCAGTCCGCCGGTGACCGCCTGGCACGGCGCATCAGCCATCGTTAGTTTTCACCCCCCAACAAATTCCCAAGGAGAAACTCAAATGCACATTTCAAAACTGGTACGCGGCCTGCTCGCCGCTGTGGCTATCGTATCGTTTTCCGCCCACGCGGCACTCAGCGAAGACAAGCCGTTGCGCATCGGCGTAACCGCCGGGCCGCACGCGCAGATTTTCGAATTCGTCAAGAAAATCGCCGAGAAGGATGGCCTGAAACTCCAGATCGTCGAGTTTTCGGACTACGTGCAGCCGAACGCCGCGCTGGCGGCCGGCGACCTCGACGTGAACAGCTATCAGCACCAGCCCTACCTCGACAACGCCAACAAGGACCGCGGCTACAACCTCGTCTCCATCGGCCAGACGATCATCTTCCCGATCGGGCTCTATTCGAAGAAGTTCAAGTCGCTCGACCAAATCCCCAACGGCGCGCGGCTCGCCCTGCCCAACGACCCGACCAATGGCGGGCGGGTTCTGTTGCTGTTGCAATCGAAAGGATTGGTCAAACTCAAGCCGGAAGCGGGCCTCAAGGCAACCCCGCTGGATGTCGTGGATAACCCGAAGAAACTCAAGTTCATCGAACTCGACGCCGCCCAGCTGCCGCGCGCTCTCGACGATGCGGATGTGGCCGCCGTCAATACCAACTACGCCATCCAGGCGGGCCTCTTGCCGTCCCGCGACGCCATCGCCATCGAAAGCCTGAAGTCGCCGTACGCCAACGTGATCGCCGTGCGGGCCGCCGACAAGGACAGCGCCGTGCTAAAGAAATTGCTCAAGGCCTACCAGAACGATCAGGTCAAGCAGTTCATCAAGACCGAGTTCAGGGACTCCGTCTTCGCCACCTGGTAAGCAAATCGCCAAGAGCACCTCACGATGAGTACTCCCGACTGGATCCGCGTGCAGCCCGGCGCCGCGAACTACTACGCATACGCCGGCGCACTGGATCAGATCGAGCAATTCCACCCATCCGGCGCCTTGAAGCGCGTGCTCTGGATCGGGGGCAAACGGGCGCAGGCGGCCGCCGCGCCCTACCTGCCTCCTCTTTTCCACGACTCCCGTTCCATTCGCGAGACGTTCTCCGGACATTGCTCTGAAAATGCCGTATCCCGTTACGTCCAACTCGGCCACGACGCGGACCTGATCATCGGCATCGGGGGCGGTTCGGTCCTCGATACGGCCAAGGCGGTTGCCCATCGCCTCGGCAAGCCATTCGTCGCCATTCCGACCATCGCCGCCACCTGTGCCGCCTGGACCCCGCTTTCGGTGTGGTACGACGATCACGGCAAGGCGCTGGGCTACGAGCTGTTCCCTCAGGCCAGCCGCCTGGTCCTGGTCGAACCGCGCATTCTTCTTGCCGCGCCACCCGACTACCTGCGCGCCGGCATCGGCGACACGCTGGCCAAGTGGTACGAAGCTCGCGTCCTGTGCGAAGCGGAGACATCGTTACCGCTGACGGCCCAGATCGGGCTCTCGGTCGCCCGGCAAATTCGCGACATCCTGATCGAGGACGGGCCGGCGGCGCTGGCCGCCGTGGCCAGTGGCAAATTGAGCGACAGTTTTCTGCGGGCGGTCGATGCCATCATTGCCGGTGGCGGTCTGGTCGGCGGACTCGGCGAACGCCATACCCGGCTTGCTGCCGCGCACTCGATCCACAACGGTTTGACCGTGCTGCCTGAAACCGCAGGATTTCTGCACGGAGCCAAGGTAGCCTACGGAATCCTCGTGCAACTCGCACTGGAAGAACGGCGCGACGAACTAGGCCATCTGGACGCGGCGCTCAAGGCACTGGGAATTCCTCGACGGCTGGCGGATCTGGATGTCGACATCGGACAAACCGAGCGCATCAATGCCTTCATCGCGCACACCTTGCGCAGCGGAGAATCCATCCATTTCCTGCCCGGGAAAATTGACAGTGCCCGCTTGCGGCAGGCGCTGACAACGGTTGAAACGCTGTCCTGACGGCTGATTGGAAGACAGCAGTGAATCACTGCGACCACAACGGTACGCGTACTTTCCATCCGGCGATGACGCGCTGACCCGCTTCGTTATTGTCGCCTCCGAGCCCCTCCAAGACATTGAAATAAGCCAGAAGCCGCGGACTACGCCTCTGATTGAACTTTTGTAGGCGAGAGGATGTCGGACGCTTCGGTTCGTATTTTTCACCATAAGAAACGACGTTGCATCTTGTGAAATACACGATACAATCGCAAAGCAACCCCAGCCAGAACAAGGCCGTTTCACTCTTGCGGCATTCATCTACAATGAATCCGTTGCAAGCCAATCATCTGCTGACCAGGAGGCAAGTCATGGCATCAATTTCAGAACAATACCAACCCCTTGCGAAAGACGATTCAGACCCTCAGGAAACGCTTGAATGGCTGGGAGCTCTTGCCGGCGTCATCGAAAACGAAGGTTCCGATCGCGCCCACTTTCTGATCGAGCAATTGATTGCCCAGGCGCGCGAAGAAGGCATCGATATTCCTTACAGCGCCACCACCGAATACGTCAATACCATTCCGGTCGAACGCCAGCCGATCTATCCCGGCGATGCGAGCATGGAAATCCGCATCCGCAACTTTATCCGCTGGAACGCCATGGCCATGGTCGTGCGCGCCAACCGCAACACCAACGTCGGCGGGCATATTGCCTCCTTCGCCTCGTCGGCAGCGCTTTACGAGGTTGGATTCAACTGGTTCTGGCGCGCGCCCAGCGAAAAGCACGGCGGAGACCTGATCTTCTTCCAGGGCCATTCGATTCCGGGCGTTTATTCCCGCGCTTTCCAGCTCGGGCAACTGACCGAGGAACAACTGAATAATTTCCGCCAGGAAGTGGGCGACAACGGCCTGTCGTCGTACCCCCACCCCTGGCTGATGCCCGACTTCTGGCAATTCCCGACCGTGTCGATGGGCCTCGGACCGATTCAGGCCATCTACCAGGCCCGCTTCATGCGTTACATGGAAAGCCGCGGCGCGATCGAGGCCCAGGACCGCAAGGTGTGGGCTTTCCTTGGCGACGGCGAAACCGACGAAGTCGAATCGCTGGGCGCCATCGGCATGGCCGCGCGTGAAAAACTCGACAACCTGATCTTCGTCATCAACTGTAACCTGCAGCGCCTCGACGGTCCTGTGCGCGGTAACGGCAAGATCATCCAGGATCTCGAAGGTGAATTCCGCGGCGCCGGCTGGAACGTGATCAAGCTGGTCTGGGGTCGCCACTGGGACGTGCTGTTCGAGCGCGACAAGAAGGGCCTGCTGAAGAAGCGCATGATGGAATGCGTCGACGGCGAATACCAGACCTTCAAAGCCAAGAACGGCGCCTACGTGCGCGAGAAATTTTTCAACACACCTGAGCTCAAGGAACTCGTTGCCGACTGGACGGATGCCGACATCTGGCTGCTCAATCGCGGCGGCCACGACATCTTCAAGATCTACAGCGCGTTCAAGGCTGCCGTTGAACACAAGGGCCAGCCGACGCTGATCCTGGCCAAGACGGTCAAGGGTTACGGCATGGGCGAGGCCGGCGAGGCGATGAACATCTCGCACCAGCAGAAGAAGCTCGACCGCGCCGCGCTGATAGGCTTCCGCGACCGCTTCAAGCTGCCGATCACAGACGACCAGATCGAAACGCTGCCCTACCTCAAGTTCGAGGAAGGTTCGGACGAACTCGCCTACATGCGCGAGCGCCGCGCCGCCCTCGGCGGCAACCTGCCGCAACGGCGTCGTTCGGCTGCTCCGCTCGAGATTCCGCCGCTCTCTTCCTTCGAACCCCTGCTGCGCGCTTCCGGCGAGGGTCGCGAGGTATCGACCACGATGTCCATCGTGCGCGCCCTGAACATCATGCTCAAGGACAAGAACATCGGCCGCCACGTTGTACCCATCGTTCCGGACGAATCACGCACCTTCGGCATGGAAGGCCTGTTCCGCCAGATCGGCATCTGGAACCAGCAGGGCCAGAAATACCTGCCGGAGGATCATGACCAGTTGATGTTCTACAAGGAATCGAAGACCGGCCAGGTACTGCAGGAAGGCATCAACGAAGCCGGCGCGATGAGCGACTGGATCGCCGCTGCGACGTCCTACTCGGTGCACGGGGTGCAGATGATCCCGTTCTACATCTGCTATTCGATGTTCGGCTTCCAGCGCACCATGGACCTGTGTTGGGCGGCGGGCGACCAGCGCGCCCGCGGCTTCCTGGTCGGCGGAACGGCCGGGCGCACCACGCTCAACGGCGAGGGACTGCAGCATCAGGACGGCCACTCGCTGATCCTCTCGGGCCTGATCCCCAACTGCATCAGCTACGACCCGACCTTCTCCTACGAGGTCGCGGTGATCATGCAAGAGGGCATGCGCCGCATGTTCCAGGAACAGGAGGACGTCTACTACTACCTGACGGTGATGAACGAGAACTACGAGCATCCCGAAATGCCGCAGGGCGCCGAAAAGGACATCATCAAGGGCATGTACCTGTTCCGCAAGGGCGCCAAGGGCAAGGGCAAGCAGCCCGCGCCGCGCGTGCAGCTGCTCGGTTCTGGCACCATCTTCCGCGAAGTCATCGCGGCCGCCGATCTGCTCAAGAGCGACTGGGGCATCGATGCGGACCTGTGGGGCTGCCCGAGCTTCAACGAACTGGCACGCGATGGCAACGATGCCGCGCGCCGGAGCATGCTACACCCCTCGGAAAAACCGAAACAGAGCCATGTCGAACGCTGCCTGGGCAACACCCAAGGGCCGATCGTCGCCGCCAGTGATTACGTCCGGCTCTATGCAGAACAGATCCGTCCGTTCATCAACCGCCGCTACGTCACGCTCGGAACCGATGGATTCGGCCGCTCCGACACTCGCGAGGCCCTGCGCCATTTCTTCGAGGTCGATCGCCGCTGGATCACGGTCGCGGCGCTAAAAGCACTCGCCGACGAGGGTACCATCGACCGCAGCAAAGTCGCCGAAGCGATCGTCAAGTACGGCATCGACATCAACAAACCGAACCCGATGACGGTCTAAAGGAGCGATTTCATGAGTCAAGCAATAGAAGTCAAAGTCCCTGACATCGGCGGTTTCAGTCTCATCCCGGTCATCGAACTGTGCGTCAAGGTCGGCGACAGCGTCGAAGCCGACGCGCCGCTGATCACCCTCGAATCCGAAAAGGCCACGATGGACGTCCCGGCGCCGAAAGCCGGCATTGTCAAGGAACTGCGCGTCGGACTCGGCGACCGCGTGTCCGAAGGCACCGTCATCGCCCTGATCGAACCGGCAAGCGCCGAAGCGCCGGTTCAGGAAAAGCAGGAAGCTGCAGCGGTTGCTCCGTCCCAAGCGGCAGCGCCCGTCCTTCCCACTCCACCCACGCCGCAGACTCCGCGCGAGCCGATTCCGGCTCCGCGCACCTCGCAGCCGGCAGAACGCCAGTTTGACGGCAAGGCCCACGCCAGTCCCTCGGTACGCCTGTTCGCCCGGGAACTGGGTGTCGACCTGACCAAGGTTCCAGCCACCGGCCCCAAGGGACGCATCCTCAAGGAAGACGTGACCGCCTTCGTCAAGGGCGTCATGCAGGCCGGCGTCGTTCCGGGCGCGGCCCCCAGCCTCGGGGGCGGCCTCGACCTGCTGCCGTGGCCGAAAGTCGATTTCGAGAAATTCGGTGCGATCGAGGTCCAGCCGCTGTCGCGCATCAAGAAGATTTCCGGGCAGAACCTGGCCCGCAACTGGGTCATGATCCCGGCGGTCACCTACCACGAGGACGCCGACATCACCGATCTGGAAGCCTTCCGCCTCGCGCTGAACAAGGAGAACGAGAAGAGCGGCGCCAAGGTCACCATGCTCGCCTTCCTGATCAAGGCTTGCGAACTGGCGCTGAAAAAATTCCCGGAGTTCAACAGCTCGCTGGACGGCGAAAACCTGGTGCTGAAGAAGTATTTCAACATCGCCTTCGCCGCTGACACGCCGAATGGCCTGGTCGTGCCGGTAATCAAGAACGTCGACCGCAAATCGGTCAGCCAGATCGCCGTCGAATGCGGCGAACTGGCGAAGAAGGCTCGCGACGGCAAGCTCGGCCCGGCGGAAATGACCGGCGCCTGCTTTACCATCTCCAGCGTCGGCGGCATCGGCGGCACGGCATTCTCGCCGATCGTCAATGCGCCGGAAGTGGCCATCCTCGGCGTGAGCAAGTCGGTGATGAAACCGGTGTGGAACGGCAGTGAATTCGTCCCGCGCCTGATGTTGCCGCTGTCGCTGTCGGCTGACCACCGCGTCATCGACGGCGCGCTGGCCACCCGCTTCAACGTCTATATCGCGCAATTGCTGGCCGACATGCGCCGCGCGCTGGTTTGATCGGGAGACAGGAATGAGCCAGATCATTGAAGTCAAAGTCCCCGATATCGGCGATTTCAAGAACGTCCCGATCATCGACATCGCCGTCAAGGTGGGCGATTCGGTCACCACCGAAGAAGCCTTGATGACCCTCGAATCGGACAAGGCAACCATCGACGTCCCGAGTCCGTGTGACGGCGTCATCAAGGAAATCACCGTCAAGGTGGGCGACAAGGTCTCCGAGGGCAGCATCATCGCCCGCATCGACGCAGCGGCGTCAGCGGCGTCAGCGGCGGCGGAAGCGCAACCGGCCGTGGCCACGCCTACCGCCGTAACGCCCGCGCCACCAGCCGGCAAGCCCGAGGGTACGGCCAGTGCCGTCGCGCCGGCGGCGGCTGCGCAAGCCGGACAGTTCTCCGGCAAGGCCGATGTCGAATGCGAGATGCTCGTCCTCGGCGCCGGCCCCGGCGGCTATTCGGCGGCCTTCCGTTCCGCCGACCTGGGGATGAAGACAGTCATCGTCGAACGCTACGCCACGCTCGGCGGCGTGTGCCTCAACGTCGGGTGCATCCCCTCTAAAGCCCTGCTGCACGTCGCCGCAGTCATGGAAGAAGCCGAACACATGGCGGAAACCGGGGTGACGTTCGCCCCTCCGCAGATCGACATCGACAAGCTGCGCGCGCACAAGGCCAAGGTGGTCGGCAAGCTGACCACCGGCCTGGCCGGCATGGCCAAGGCACGCAAGGTGGATATCGTCCGCGGCTACGGCAGTTTCCTCGACGCCAATCATGTGGAAGTCGAGGTGACCGATGGCAAGGGACAGGAAAAAACCGGCCAGAGGAAAATCATCCGTTTCCAGAAGTGCATCATCGCTGCCGGCAGTTCGCCGGTACACCTCCCGTTCATCCCGCAGGACCCGCGCGTCGTCGACTCGACCGGGGCGCTGGAGTTGCGCTTCGTGCCGAAGAAACTGCTGGTCATCGGCGGCGGCATCATCGGCCTGGAAATGGCCACGGTCTATTCGCTCCTGGGCGCCCGCGTCGACGTCGTGGAAATGCTCGACGCCCTGATGCAGGGCCCCGACCGCGACGCCGTCAAGGTCTGGGAAAAGCAGAATACGCACCGCTTCGACTCGGTCATGCTGAAGACCCGCACCGTGGCGGTCGACGCCCGCGATAGCGGACTGTACGTCAAGTTCGAAGGGGAGAACGCCCCGGCGGATGCCGTCCGCTATGACATGATCCTGCAATCGGCAGGCCGCGTGCCGAACGGCAAGAAGATCGCCGCGGAAAAGGCGGGCGTCACGGTATCCGAACGGGGATTCATCGCGGCGGATAACCAGATGCGCACCAACGTGCCGCACATCTTTGCCATCGGCGACATCGTCGGCAACCCGATGCTGGCGCACAAGGCAGTCCACGAGGGGCATGTCGCCGCCGAAGTTGCGGCCGGACAGAAGACGGCATTCGAGGCGACGGTCATCCCCGGCGTGGCCTACACCCATCCGGAAGTAGCCTGGGTCGGGTACACCGAGGCCCAGGCAGCCAAGGAAGGTCGCGCCGTGGAAATTGCCAAGTTCCCGTGGGCGGCCTCCGGCCGGGCCATCGCCAACGGTGCAGAGTACGGTTTCACCAAGTTGATCTTCGACGCCTCGGAAGACGGCGGACACCGCATCATCGGCGGCGCCATCGTCGGCCCGGCGGCCGGCGACATGATCGGCGAAATCTGCCTGGCCATCGAGATGGGCTGTGATGAGGTGGATATCGGCAAGACCATCCATCCGCACCCGACGCTCGGCGAAAGCATCGGCATGGCGGCCGAAGTCGCGCACGGCACCTGCACCGACCTGCCGCCCATCAGGAAGAAGTAGAACGGGAAGCGATAAGGAAAGGGGAAGCCGGCAGAGGACTTCCCCTCCTTCTACCCCCCTTGATTCCAAAAGGATTGTTTCGGCCTCCGGTTTTGGTCATAATGCCCGATCTTCTCCGGAATCATCGCCATGGCATCCTCTCGCCCGAACGTCATAGATGATCGTATCCATGTCCTGCGAACGCGTTGGGACAACTACGTCAATGCCGGATCTTTCGATCGCTTCATCGAATTCACCGTAACCGTCAATAGCCTGGCCGAGCACTTCAACCGAATGCGCCTCCCCGGGTTGGTCAGGATGTGCGAGGGGCTGGAAAATCTGGCACTCGCGCGACTGGGAACGCAAGCGTCGCATCCGATCGCCAATCGGGATATCGCGCTCTTGCAACGCCAGGTCGAGACCCTGCTGGCTGCCGTGCGCACCTCGCGCTTGGTGGCGCCCGAACGGCGCACCGAAGAACCGGCGGAAGCAGTCGGCAATCTCGAATGGATCAAGCCGCGCCTGGTGTGGCTGGTCGTCGCACCCGAAATGCATGAGATGGCCAACGCGCTGCGCCAGCAGATCGATTTCTACGGCTTTCTGACTGCGGAAATTGGATGGGAGGAACAACTCCCGGACAGCGAAACGCCGCTGGCCGTGCTGTGCATTCCCGGCCGGGAAAGCGCCGAGATCGAACATCGGAAGATCGCCGAGATACGCGGCGCTTGCCCGGCCAGCCAGATGATTTACCTGGGAGTTCATCCCGCCCTCGACAATATCGTCGCTCTGATGCGTTCCGGGATCGACCTCACCATCCCGATCGAGGAGGGGACGACCATGGTCCTCAATTGCGTCCTCGATCTCGTCCAGAACTTCGAGCCGGAGAAGTACCGCGTTCTGGTCGTCGAGGATTCGCTGGTCGCGGTGACGCTGATCCAGCGCACTCTGTCGGAACATGGCATCGATAGTCGCGCCATCCGCGACCCGGGCCGCTTGCTCGACGAACTGCAGTGCTACCGTCCCGACCTGATCCTGATGGACATGCACATGCCGCGCTTCAACGGCGTCGAGGCCACCCGCGTGCTGCGCCAGATGTCGGCCTACCGCTCGCTGCCGATCGTTTACCTGTCCAGCGAATCCGATGTCGGGATGCAGGTCGAGGCGTTGCGTCTCGGCGGCGACCAGTTTCTCAACAAGCCGTTCAATCCGGTGTTGCTGGCCGCCGTGATCAAGACCAAGATCGAGCGCTTCCGGGAAACCCAACGCTCATCCCGGCACGACGGCCTGACCGGACTGCTCAATCACACGGCAGCGAAGTCGATGCTCAAGGCGATGGTGGACAATATGACGCCGTCGCGCATGCTGACGGTGGCCATGATCGACATCGACCATTTCAAGTCGATCAACGACACCTTCGGCCACCCGGTCGGCGATCAGGTTATTCGCGGCCTGGCCTGGCTGCTCAAGGGACGGCTGCGTTCCTCCGACCTGATCGGCCGATACGGCGGCGAGGAATTCCTGGTGGCCCTGCCCGACATCTCGCCGGCTCAGGCGCGCGCGGTAATCGAACGCATCCGCGAGGATTTCTCTTCGTTGCCGCATGCGCACTCCAAGGGCGCCCTGTTCTCAACATTCAGTGCCGGCATTGCTTCCTGGCCGGAATTCGATTCGCCACAGAACTTGACCGAAGCCGCAGACTTTGCTCTGCTCGAAGCCAAGCAGCACGGCCGCAACCGGGTCAGGCAGGCGTTGGCAACGGATGAAGACTTCCGCGCCCTGCAACCCTATCTCTTCCCGGAAAATTCCTGAGCGGTTCCGGACGAGCGGCAAAATCGCCGGTCACGCAGCCAGGACACAGCCCCAGACGACCACGACGTTGAGGAGCGCCAGAAATACCGCCGCACTGCCGATGTCCTTGGCCCGTTTCGACAGATGGTGTCGATCCAGCGACACGCGATCCACGACCGCCTCGATCGCCGAATTGATCAACTCGACGATCAGGACGAGTAGAACACTGGCGATCATCGCCGCCCGCCCGCCCCAGGGAACCGGCAGAACGAAGGATAGCGGAACCAGGAAGAGCGCCAGCAATACCTCCTGCCGGAAAGCGTCCTCGCACGTGTATGCCGCGCGCAATCCCGACATCGAATAATGCAGCGCGTTCCACACGCGACGCAGACCGGTTTTTCCCTTGAAAGGACTTTCTTCAGACACAAGATCTCCTTGCCGGATCGATTGCAGGCGGCAAGTATAGAAGTGAAAGGGGAAACGGGAAAGGCGAAACTGCCAGGGGGAAAGCCGCCCTGTTTCAAGGTTTGCGTTTCACGGACCTTCGGTCGCTGTCGGCGATCTTCCTGTACAACTCGGCCATCCGTCCCGCCAGCTCCTCGCCGGACCATTCGGCGGCATACGTCCGTGCTTCATCGGAGAGCCGGTGCCGAAGATTTCGGTCGTTCAACACTCGCGACAATGCCAGCGAAAACGCATAAGGATTGGCATCCGGCACCAGCGCCCCACGACCGGCATTCAGGATATCGGCTGTTCCCATTTCGGCGAGCGCCACCACCGGCAGTCCGGTAGCCATGGCTTCCAGCAGAACCAGCCCCTGGGTTTCGGTGCGCGAGGCAAAAACGAAGACATCCGCCGCGGCGTAGCACGCCGGGAGTTCGGCATCACGGTCGAGATAGCCGATGAATCGCACACTACCGGCCAATCCCCGGTCACAAACAGACTGCCGCAGATTCGGCAGTGCCGGACCGTCCCCCGCGACAAGCAACAGCATGGCGGGAATCGTCTCGCGCATCTGTTCCGCCACATCCAAGAGAAACTCGATGTTTTTCTCGTGCGCCACTCGCCCGACATAGAGCGCGACCGGACGCGCCTCATCGACCCCGTATTTCGCCCGGAACCACTGCCGCGCGCCGTGCTGAGGCCTGTTCAGCGAGACTCCGGTCGGCAGGATGTGCTGCGGAGTCTTCACGCCGTATTCGGCCAGACGTCGGCTGATGGCGGCGGAAGGAACGATCACGGTATCCAGCGCGTTGCATTGGCGCCGCGAAAACGCCCGCGCCAGGCCTCTGAGCCACGGAGCGGGAACCAGCGGAACATAGTGGGCGAGATATTCTTCGAACAGCGTGTGGTAGGTCGCGACGACAGGAACACCACAGCGGCGCGCCGCATTTACCCCCGCGTAGTGGGCAACGAACGGAGTTTGCACATGCACGAGATCAACCCCTCCGCCAACCGCCGCAAGCACGGCATCATGCATTTCGCGCCAGCGCACCAGCCGGTCTTCCGGGTCGCCGGGGACGCTGCGTGCCGGAACCCGGGTCACCCACGACTCATCGAAGCCACCGCCGTAGTCCGGGGCAACCAGCGACACCTCGATGCCATGCGCCAACAACGATTGTCGGTACGTGAGGATCGCCGTCGAGACGCCGTTGATACGCGGAAAGAACACGTCGGAAACCATCGTTACGCGCACGCCAGCACCTCCACCGCCCCGGACTTTCTCATATCTTTTTCGGCCGGCGGCTGCATGCCGCCCCACGAAATCAGTTCGAGGGTCCCGTCAAGGTGCTCGACGATCGCCGTGCAGCTATCGACCCAGTCCCCGCAATTGACATAAGCCATGCCATCGTCTCGTTCGCGGATCACGGCAAAATGAATATGACCGCAGATGATGCCGTCCAGTCCGCGCTGCCGTGCCGCCCTGAGGGCTGTATCCTCAAAATCAAAGATGAACTGCAGAGCCTTCTTGACACGGCGCTTGGCATAACCGGCCAGGGACCAGTAGCACCGCATTCCAAAGCGGCGCCGCACCAGGGACAGCAGCGTATTCAGCTTGACCAGCCCGTCATACGCGACGTCGCCGAGAATGGCGATCCAGCGATGGTGACGGGTAATCTGGTCGAACTCGTCGCCGTGCAACAACAGGAACCGCCGGCCGTCCGCCAAGGTGTGCACGTGCTCGCCGCAGATCTCGATGTCGCCAAAGGAGATATCGAGATAATCACGCAGCGCCTCGTCGTGATTTCCCGGGATGAACACCACGCGCTCACCGTGGCGGGCGCGGCGCAGGATCTTCTGCACGACGGTGTTCTGCGCGGGAGTCCACACGATATTTCGCCGCATGGCCCAGAAATCAACGATATCGCCGATGAGGAAGACATTCTCCGCAGTGTAGGTGCGCATGAAATCAAGCAGCCTCTCGGCTTGGCAGGCGCGCGTTCCCAGATGAATGTCGGAAAGAAAGATTGAGCGGACCTTGACCATGCCGCTATGGTGCGAGGCGTTCGTTACGGAAAGGTGTCATTGCGGTTACGGATTGGAGACTTCCTTCTCCCTCCCCCTTCTCCCTTCGCTAAAATAGCCGCTTTCCCCACCACACCGAAAAACCGCCATGACCCAGGACGAAATGAAACAGGCCGTAGCCCGCGCCGCTCTCGAATACGTTGTCGAAGGCCGCATCATCGGCGTCGGAACAGGTTCCACTGCCCGGTTGTTCATCGAGGAACTGGCAACGTTGAAGGACCGCATCGCCGGTGCCGTGGCCAGTTCCGAGGACACCCGGCAACGATTGGAAGGCCACGGCATCCGGGTTTTCGATCTGAACGAGATCACCGACATGCCGGTTTACATCGACGGCGCCGACGAAATCACGCCCGAAATGCACATGATCAAAGGCGGCGGCGGCGCCCTGACACGCGAAAAAATCGTTTCCGCCGTGGCCGGCAAGTTCATCTGCATCGTCGACGGGACCAAGGTCGTCGACTACCTCGGCCGTTTTCCGTTGCCTGTCGAGGTCATCCCGATGGCCAGCGCCTACGTGGCGCGCGAACTGGTAAAAATGGGGGGCTCCCCGGCAGTGCGCGAGGGGTTCGTCACCGACAACGGCAACCTGATCCTCGACGTGAAGGGGCTGCAGATCCTCGATCCGGTCAATTTCGAAACGCGCCTCAACCAGATCGCCGGCGTGGTGACCAACGGCCTGTTCGCCAACCGCCCGGCAGATGTCTGCCTGATCGGCACGCCCGAGGGTGTCCGAATGATGACCGCCGATTGAACCGGATGCAACAAATCTGTAACGTGGTGCCACTACACTCTCGGAACGAATCACTCACATGCGAAGACATTCTGGAGCCAGAGGCATGAACGATCACCATACGTCGAAGAATTTCGATCTCGAGTTGGAAAGCCTGCGCACCCGCGTCCTGCAGATGGGCGGCATGGCCGAGCAACAGGTGCATAAGGCAGTCGACGGGCTTTACAGCGGCAACAAGCAGCTTCTCGAAGAGGTCATCCGCGACGACGACCTCATCAACCAGATGGAAGTCGACATCGACGCCCTGTGCAACCAGATCATCGCCAAGCGTCAGCCGACGGCCATCGATCTGCGCATGATCGTCTCTGTGCTCAAGGCCATTTCCGACATCGAGCGGGTCGGCGACAAGGCGCGCAAGATTGCCCGACTCGGCATTTCGATCAGCAGTCAATCCGGAGGCCCGTTGAACGTCGAACTCAACCACATGACCGAAACGGCGCTGAAAATGCTGCGCCTGGCACTTGACGGGTTCGCGCGCCTGGATCTTGCGCTGGTCACCGAAGCCGTGCGCCTCGACGAGCAGGTGAATTCGGAATACCGCGGCATTGCCCGCCAGTTGATCACCTACATGATGGAAGACCCGCGCACGATCACCCGCTCGCTGGACATCCTGACCATCGCCAAGGCCATCGAACGCATCGGCGATCACGCCACGAACATCGCCGAATACGTGGTGTATATGGTCAAGGGACTCAACGTGCGCCACGCCACCCCCGAAGAAGTCGAAGCCCAGCTGCGGAACGACGACAACTAGGGAAGACATTCGCTGCCGCATCTGCTGTAACTTGCGCGTCACCATCGTGTAACCCGCATCATCTACTGTTCCTCCTGCACGAAAACAGACAGGAGGAACCATGAAAAAGCGGCACGACAACGCATCACCCCTTTGCCCGGCGGAAACCCCCTCGGCGGGCTCCCATCACGCATCGCTATCGGTTGGACTGGCCATCAGTTCGCGCGAGATCGAACTGGCGCAAAGACTTCGCTACCAGGTTTTTGCCGAAGAACTCGGGGCTCGATTGCTGTGCGCCACACCCCGCGTGGACCAAGACATCTTCGACCCCTTCTGCAAGCATCTGGTCGTGCGCGACAACAATTCCGGCGAGGTCGTCGGAACTTACCGGATTCTTCCGCCGGAAAACGCCAAGACCGCCGGCCGCAATTACACGGAAGACGAGTTCGACATCACCCGCCTGCAGCACCTGCGACCGCACCTAGTCGAGGTCGGCCGTTCCTGCGTTCATCCCGATTACCGCACCGGTGCGACGATTGCCCTGCTCTGGACAGGGCTGGTCCGATACATGCTGCAAAATGGCCATGACTATCTGATCGGGTGCTGCAGCATCAGCATGGCCGACGGAGGACATGCCGCAGCCAGCCTCTACTACCGCCTGCGCGAATACATGAGTCCCGTTGAATATCGGGTGTTCCCGCACTGCCCTCTTCCCCTGGAATCGCTGCGCCGTGACATACCGGCCGCCGTGCCTCCGTTGCTCAAGGGCTATCTGCGCGCCGGCGCCTCGATCTGCGGAAAACCGGCATGGGATCCAGACTTCAACACCGCCGACCTGCCGATTCTGCTGCACATGACGAACATCTCGGCGCGCTACGCCCGGCACTTCGTCAGACGCCAGCGCTGAACGCGCAAGCCGCGCGCAGCCTACGATTTGGACCTTTTGTTGAGCCCCCGCTCCGAATCACGGGCGCGCGAGGCGGGGCCACGCGGATCTGGCGCCAGCACTCAATACGCCATTTCCTTGAGTATTTCACCTGTCTGGTAAACGTAATAGACAACCTTGTTCACCTTGAACGGGAGGTCATACTCGATCGTCGTGGTATCGCGGCGATCCTTGACCACCGGCAGAACCACGCTCCCACTGTCGCTGACGAGCCGTTCCCCGACGACATTCCCCACGAACAGGACGGAAACCTGATAATCCTTGAGTCGCTGGGCCGTCTCGGCCGACGCCGGTAGTTCCTGTGTGAAATAGAATTTGTTCCGGTCCAGGGTGAAGCTCCTTTCGACAAAGCCACTGTTGATCCGCACAGCCAGACCGAACACTTCACGCCGCGCTGCGGCGGCATCCTTCGCCGTCCCTGAATCCGCCGCAGAAGCCACAGGATACTCGCCGATGCCGCATGTCACGTAGCCATCGAGAAAGCCGGATGCCGGACATCCATACCCGGACTTCCCTCCGAAGACGTAGGCTTGCCTGTGCGCGCTGTATTGGGCGACAAGCCCCGGCACCCCGAAGGCATAGGAAGCTTTGGTGCTTATCGGCTTAAGCACTTTCTCGGTATCCGCCGCACGAGCCTTGAATTGCTCGTCGGACTCCGTTTTCCGCTTCTTGAGCGAGGCAACGCTGTTCTTGAACGCACCGAGAAACTTCCGGCTATCGACACCTTCGTAATTGGCCGGCAGCCGGTCACGCCCCTCCGGATAAGTCGGCAGTTGCCGGCCATTCGTCGTTGCGCGAACCTGGCTTTTTTCCGCCGCCGATGCCGGAAGCATCAAACCGGCGGCCACGAACAACGCCGCTGGAAGGACAAGATTCATCGTTCGATTCATTTTCGACAAGACAAGGACGATGCGCCGATCAAGCGCTCGAAACCGTTGAACGGACTCCGACGCCGCGGACCGGTCTCCCGGTATTTACCGGCCGCCTCATCTTCCGGGAGGCACGTACCCCTGCACCTGGTCGGCACCCTCGCCGAAGAAGTGCTTTTCGACCTGTTCGGCAAGATACTTGCGATGGGCCGCATCCGCCAGATTGAGTCGGTTTTCGTTGATGATCATCGTCTGCATGCGAATCCACTGCTGCCAGGCCTCCTTGGAAACGTTCTCGAATATGCGCTTGCCGAGAGTTCCGGGATAAGGCGGAAAATCAAGCGCTTCCGCTTCGCGACCCAGTTTGATGCATTTGACCATTCGTGCCATAAAAAACTCCATATGAATTAACAGTAGCGCCGCAAGCCTGCCAAAACTACAGCATCTTGGTAAAGATCTTGGAGCGGCGTTGCAGGTTGTAGACCAATCGCTTTTCCTCCGGCAGTTCGGCCAATGTCTGTTCGACGAAGCCACGCTCCCGGAACCAGTGTGCCGTCACCGTGGTGAGGATGAACAGGCGCTTGATACCAACTGCTCGCGCCCGCGTCTCGATGCGCCTGAGCAATTTCTCGCCGTAACCCCAACGGCGGTAGTTCGGATGCACCGCCACGCAGGCCAGTTCGGCCTGGTCGCCACCGTACGGGTACAGTGCCGCACAACCGACGATCAGTCCATCGTGTTCGACCACCGAGAAACGTGTAATCTCGCGCTCGAGCAACTCCCGGGAACGGCGCACCAAGGTGCCGTTCTCTTCCAGCGGCTCGATCAACGCCACCAGGCCGCTGATGTCGTCCGGGCGAGCATCGCGCAAAATCTCCAGCGACTCGCGGGTAATGATCGTTCCGACGCCGTCGCGCGAAAAAAGTTCGAGCAGCAGCGTGCCGTCCTCGTTGAAACCGATCAGGTGCACCCGGCCGACGCCGGCCCGGCTGGCACGCACGGCGCAGGGCAGATAGCGCTTGAGATCCGGGGAAAGCCAGTTGCTCTCGGAAATCATCCGTTCGGCGGTATCAGCCGTCATCTCGTCGAGCAGTTTGCCCTGGCTGTCGGTCACGCCCTGGCTGTCGGTCAGGAAGATCAGTTTGTCGGCGCCGATGGCCGTGGCCGTCGCCTCGGCCACTTCCTCCATGGCCAGATTGAAGATTTCTCCGGTCGGACTGGCGCCAAGGCAGGAAAGAATCACGATATTTCCGATGCCCAGTTGAGCCCGTATTCCCTCGGCGTCGATCTTGCGCACCATGCCGGCGTACTGCATGTCGACGCCGTCGATCACGCCGACCGGCTTGGCGGTAATGAAATTGCCGGCAACCACGCGAATCGTGCTGTTGGCCATTGGCGTATCGGGAAGCCCCTGCGACAGCAAGGCGTCGATCTCCAGATACACGCTGCCAACGGCATCGATGACGCAATCGAGCGTCGCCGCATCAGTCACCCGGTAGCCGGCGTGCGTCTTCGATTCCAGACCTTTCTCGCGCAGTTCCTCCTCGATCTGCGGTCGCGCCCCATGTACCAGCACCAGGCGAACGCCCAGTGCCGCCAGCAGATTCGCGTCGTACGCCAGCGTCCGCGCGAACGGCCCCGATATCGCCTTGCCGCCAAAGGCGATGACAAAGGTCTTGCCGCGAAAGAGATTGATATACGGAGCGACCGACCGGAATAGCGAGACGAATTGCGAAGCGCTCAAGGCATCGAACATGGTTGCATCAATCCTTTCTTCTGTTTCTGGTTTTCTCGTTGCCGAGCGCCTGCTCCAGGCGTTCGCAGATGGTGCGCAGGATCTTCACCCGCGCATAGGACTTGTCGTTGGCCTCGACCAGGGTCCAGGGCGCCATTCCCGAACTCGTCCGGTCGACCATGTCGCACACCGCGGCGTGATAGGCCGCACTCTTGTCCCGGTTGCGCCAATCCTCCTCGGTGATCTTGAAACGCTTGAACGCAATCTTCTCACGCTCCTTGAAGCGTCTCAATTGTTCCTTGTCACTGATTTGCAGCCAGAACTTGATGATGATCGCCCCGTCCTCGCGCAGTTCATGTTCGAAGTCGTTGATCTCCGTGTAGGCCCGCAACCAGTCGGCCTCGGTGCAGAATCCCTCGACGCGTTCGACCAGCACGCGACCGTACCAGGTGCGGTCGAAGATGGCCACCCGGCCGTTGCGCGGAACGTGTCGCCAGAAACGCCACATGTACGGCTGCGCGCGTTCCTCTTCGGTCGGCGCAGCCACCGGGACGATCTGGTATTGCCGCGCGTCGAGCGCCGCCGTCACCCGCCGGATGCTGCCGCCCTTGCCGGCGGCATCAGAACCTTCGAAGGCCAGGATCAGCGAGTGATTCCTGAACTCGGGGTGGCGGGCGAGTTCGGACAGCCGCCCCTGCCATTTGGCCAACTGCGTCTCATAATCCCTTTTCTCCAGCTTCAGCGTCAGGTCGAGGGCCGTCAGCACATCGAGGCTGTCGATCTTCTGCGCGATCGGCGGCGCCACCGGGAAGTTCTGGTCGCGCGTATCGGCCAGTCGTTTCTGCAGGGCATCGAGCACGACCTTGCCGACAGTCAGCGAGCGGTAACGGTCATCCGTGCCTTCAACCACGATCCACGGCGCCCACGGCGTATTGGTCATGCGTAGCACGTGGCCGGCGGCCTCCTGCAGCTTGCCGTAGGTTTTCAGCCGCGCCCAGCTTTCCTTGGTCACCCTCCAAGCCGTGCGCGGGTCCTTTTCCAGCGCCTTAAGCCGCTGCCGCTGGCCATCGCGGGACAAGTGGAACCAGAATTTCAGGACCAGCGCCCCTTCGTTCACCAGCATGGCCTCGAAACGGTTGATCTGATCCATGCGCTGGTCGAGGTCGCCCTTCGAGAGATTCCCGGCAATCCGCTCGGCGATGGGGGTCGAATACCACGAACCGGCGAAGATGCCGATGCGCCCCTTGGGCGGTAATGCGCGCCAGAACCGCCACATGTAGGGATGTTCCCGCTCTTCATCCGAGGGGGTGGAAAACGCCAGCGTCGACAGAAAGCGCGGATCCATCCACTCGTAGAGCACGTTGATCGTCTCGCTCTTGCCCGCGCCATCTACGCCGCTGATCAGGATGACGACCGGAAACTTGCCGTTCTCGCGCAGATCGAATTGAGCGTCGAGCAGCCCCTCTCGCACCGTGGGCACCTCCGCCCGGTACGTTTTCTTGTCGATCCTGTGTCCGAGTTCCGCCGATTCAAACATGACCCGCTTCTCCCCTGAAATCCCCCCATAAGCACTGGATCACCGCCAGCGCCGCCAGCCCAGCCGTTTCCGTGCGCAGCACGCGCGGCCCGAGCCGAACCCCGACGAATCCGGCCTGGAGCGCCTGTTCCATCTCGTCGGGCGACAATCCACCCTCGGCGCCAATCAGCAACTCGATGCGCACGTTCCTTCCCGGTTGGGGAAGCGTGTCCATCGTAAATTCGGCGCCCGGAGCCAGCATCAGACGCAGCACACTCGTGCCCGTTGCGCTCTTCCCGAGCCAGTGCCGCAAATCTTCGATATCGCAGACCTCGGGAATGCGGTTGCGCCCGCACTGCTCGCAGGCCGAGGCCGCGACGCCGCGCCAATGTGCCGCCCGCTTGCGCGCCCGCTCGCCTTCCAGGCGGAGGACACTGCGCCGCGTGGCGACCGGCACGATGCGCGTCACGCCCAGCTCAACCGCCTTCTGCACTGTCAGATCCATCTTCTCGCCGGCCTGCAGCGCCTGCACCAGGGTGACATCGACCGGCGATTCACGCTCGCTGTCGCGCCATTCCAGCACGTCGGCTAGAGCCGTGTCGCGACCGGTCGACGAAATACAGCATGCATATTCGCCGCCCCGGCCATCGAACAGCACCACGCTGTCCCCGACTTTCAGACGCAGAACCCTCACGGCATGGCGGACTGCGTTCTCCGACAGTTCGACGCACGTGCCGACGGATAGAGGAGAAGGGCTGTGAAAGCGGGGGGAATTCATGGCTGTTATTATAGAAGCAACCGTCCCTCTACGCAGGCAACGCAGACAAAGGAGAACCGTATGGCAGCCATCAGCCCCCCGGTATGCGACTTCGGCTGGAAAGCCCCCGATTTCGAGTTACCCGACACCGCCGGCAAGCGCTGGAACCTCGCTTCACTGAGCGGATCCAGCGGGTTGTTGCTGATGTTCATCTGCAACCACTGCCCCTACGTCATGTCGGTCATCGACCGCCTGTGCCGCGACGTGGCAGAAGTGCAACAGCTCGGCTTCGGCGTGGCGGCGATCATGAGCAACGACACCGAAGCCTACCCGGACGATTCGTACGACAACATGCAGCGCATCGCCCGGCAATACGGATTTTCGTTCCCCTACCTGTTCGACGCCACACAAGCCGTGGCGCGCGCTTATGGCGCCGCCTGCACGCCCGACTTCTTCGGTTTCAACAGCAAAGGGGAACTGCAGTATCGCGGCCGTCTCGATTCCAGCGGCCGGTCGCCCGTGACTCCCGAGACGCGACGGGAACTGGTCGACGCCATGCAATTGATCGCCGCAACTGGCAAGGGACCGGAGCATCAGGTCGCCAGCATCGGCTGCTCGATCAAGTGGAAGACTGCGTAGCGTTCGTCGAATCCGCTTCAGGAATCCTGCAGAATGCTCAGTTCGTTGTTGGTGTGGCGCAGGCGAATCGCCAGCATGCGCGCGAGCTTGGCCAGCAGGACCAGGGCAATCCGCTTGTGCTGCTCGGCCAGGTAGTTGAATTTTTCCATCGACAGCACGTACATATCGCAGTCGGTAATGGCGATGGCGTCGTTGCCGCGCGGACGATGATCTAGGAAAGCCAGCCCCCCGACAAAGTCCCCACGGCCGTAGGTGGCGATATGCTTCAGGGCGGAACTCCTCCCGATGCACCCCATGACCTTGACCTCCCCTTTGCGGATCAGGAAAAGATCGTCGCTGGGCTCGCCGCGCGCAAAGATCGTCTCGCCCGCCTTCCACGAACGCTTCTCCAGGCACGCTTCGAGATCCGTCAGCGTATCCGGCTTGCTGCCCTTGAACAGTTCGATTTCGTGAAGTTCCAGTGGCGGCAGATCCTCCGCCACGCGAGCGTTGTCCTCCCCGAGAATGCGCGCTTCGACCCATTCGATCGCCGCATGCAAGGTGGGAAGGTAAATGACCGTTTCCCCGTCGTCCTCCAGACCCGACAACTCCAGGAATTCGCGCAGGTTGCGTCCGTTCGGCATGCGCTCGCGCACCGTCGACAGAAGCAGCGGAACCTTGCGTTCCATCAACGCGTCCCGCACCAGATTCAGAGTATGCGCTGCCGTCACATCTACCGATTGCACGCGCTGCAGGTCGAGTATCAGGTAACTGGTCGTCGATAATTCGGGTTCCAGCAACCGGTAGAGTTGCTGCGCCGTGCCGAAGAACAGGCTGCCCTGCAACTCGAAAATGACGGCCGACTGCCCTTTGGCCTCGAGAATGCGCATTTCATGCTCGGGCCGATACCAGGTTGAAGTCCGTTCGCTGACGAAACTCTTGCGCCGCAGCACCACCCCGCCCACCTGCTCGCGCAGGAAAAGCACGACCGACAGCACCACTCCGACTGCCGAGGCCGCAATCAGCCCGACCGTCAGCGCCACGCCGACCACAACGAGAACCACCGAAAAGTCGATCACCGTCGACGTCGACTCGAGAAAGCGCAGCGGGTCCGTGTCGATCATCCGAATCCCGACGACGATCAGGACACCGCTCAATGCCGCCACCGGAATCCAAGCGAAAAACATTCCCAGCACCAGCACTGCGACCACCGTCAGCACACCCTCGATGAAGCCGGAAATCCGTGTCTGGGCGCCACTCGCAAGATTGACCATGCTTGCGCCCATGGTCCCGGCCCCGGGCATGCCGCCGATGCCGCAAGAAACCACGTTGGCCAGGCCCTGCGCCGCCAGTTCGCGATCGGAGTCGTGCCGGCTGCGCGTCAGTTGATCGAGGACGACGCAGGTCTTCAGGGTGTCGATGGAAAGCAGCGCCGCCAGCGTCAGCGCGCTGCCGACGAGCCCGGCGACCTGAGACAGTTGCAGCGCTCCGATCTGATTCCAGCGATCCGTTATGAGGCCGAAGTACCCGTCTCCGGAAGCCCGCAGCGTCCCGATAACCAGAGGGTTTCCCTCAAGTTCGAACAAGGCTGGATCGCCAGCAGCGACTCCGGCGAAGGCCAGCACCCCCGCGGCAAGGCCGACGATGGTGGCCGGTACGGCCTTGACGAAGCGGGACGAGACCAGCATGCCCGCCACCGTCACCCCGCCGATGAGCAACCCGCGCCAATCCCAGTGATGCGGCGTCATCAGGACCTCGATCCAGGCCGCGCCGGCCGGCGCTCCCGCAAACTTGGGAATCTGGCTGCCGACGATGATCAGGCCGACGCCGCTCATATAGCCGCTGACGACGGGATAGGGAATGTACTTGATGAGCCGCCCGAAGCCGAGAAATCCGATCATCACCTGCAGCAATCCGGTCAGGATGCCCAGTACCGTCATCATCAGAACGATGCTGGCCGGATCGATCCCCTGGTGCGTCAGATCTATGGCGAAGGCCGAAAGCACGGCGGCCGCAGGCGCGCAGGGCGCACTGATCAGGCGGTCGGTCCCGCCGAATGTCGGCGCGACAAGCCCCAGCGCCATGGCTCCGAGAACTCCGGTCAAGGCTCCGAACGGCGCATAGTGCGGAGAGATGGCGGAATAAACGGTAACGCCGAAAGCGATAGCTGCGGGCAGGGCCACCAGCATCGCGGCCAGTCCGCCCCAAAAATCGCCGGAGTGGCGCATCCAGGTACCCGAAAAATGGCGCATGACTCTCCTGTGCTATTCACTCGAGACGTGTCCGTCTTCGATCAGCATAAGCCTAACGCAATGCTGTGGAAAGCCGCTTATAATTGGATCGCCAAGGCGTTCGGGACATTTTCCCGGCCTGTTTGACGTACTTTGAGCTGGCTTTAACCGTTACACCACAGGAGAACCCGACCGATGTCTGACACCAGCAAAAACAAAGTCGATGGCGCTGCGTTCCGTGCCGAAATTGACAAGAAACTGCTCCACGCAGTCGCCGCCGAACCGGTCACGGCAAACACCAAGGAAATCTACAAGGCACTGGCGTTCGCGGCACGCGAGGAGCTGGCCAAGCGCTGGGTTCAGACACAGGTCGACGACCGGAGGAAAAAAACCCGCCGTATTTATTACATGTCGATGGAATTCCTGATCGGGCGCACCCTGGACAACGCCATCTCTGCGCTCGGCCTGCGCGAAAATGCCGCTGCGGCTTTTTCCGGCGTGGGCGGCCCGAGCCTGAACGAGATCATCGAATGCGAACCGGATGCCGCCCTTGGCAACGGCGGCCTGGGACGACTTGCCGCCTGCTTCCTGGATTCGATGGCCACGCTGGAACTCCCCTCCTGGGGCTACGGCATGCGCTATGAATACGGGATGTTCGCCCAGTCAATCATCAACGGCGGCCAAGTGGAACACCCTGACTCCTGGCTGGTGGACGGCACTCCCTGGGAATTTCCACGGCCGGGGACGGTCTTCCCCGTGCGCTTCTGCGGTACGGCGGAACACCACGGCGAATGGGCCGAATGGAACGCCGCCGAGGCCGTCGAGGCGCGCGCCTACGACTATGTCATTCCAGGCCACGGCACCGAACGGGTTAGCACCCTGCGCCTGTGGAAAGCCGGCGCACCCGCCCAGATCGACCTCAATGCCTTCAATTCCGGCGACTACGCACGTGCCGCCGAGTTCAAGAACCGGTTCGAGAACATTTCCTGGGTTCTCTACCCGAACGACAGCACCCCCGCCGGCCGCGAGTTGCGCCTGCGGCAGGAGTATTTCTTCGTATCCGCGTCGCTGCAGGACATCCTGTTCCACCATCTGGAGGAACACGGTCACCTCAACAATCTGGCCGACCAGATCGCGATCCACCTCAACGACACGCATCCGGCGATTGCCGTGGCCGAACTCATGCGCCTGCTGTGCGACGAATACGGCATGCTGTGGGGCGCCGCCTGGAGCCAGTGCAAGCGCATCTTCTCCTACACCAACCACACGCTGATGCCGGAAGCTCTGGAAACCTGGCCGGTCAGTCTGGTGCACTATCTGCTACCGCGACACATGCGGATCATCTTCCGCATCAACCAGGAATTCCTGGCCGAAGTCGAACAGCGCTTCCCGGGGGACATCGACCTTATCCGCCGTGTCTCCCTGATCGACGATGGTGACGGCAGCGAAGACAGCAAGCGCGTGCGTATGGCACATCTGTGCATCGTCGGCAGCCATCGCATCAACGGAGTCTCGCAACTGCACTCCGACCTGATGGTCAAGACGATTTTTGCCGGATTCGCCAAGCTCTTTCCGGAGCGCTTCCACAACAAGACCAACGGAGTCACTCCCCGCCGCTGGCTGGCGCAGGCCAACCCGAGTCTTTCGTCGCTGCTCGACCAGCGCATCGGCCGGAACTGGCGGCTCAATCTCGACAAACTGCAGGAACTCCGCCCGCTGGCCAACGACGAAGAATTCCGTTCCGCTTTTGCGACGGCCAAGAGAAACAACAAGTCACGGCTGGCCGACTACGTCCGCCGCGAAACCGGGATCGTTCTCAACCCCGACAGCCTGTTCGACGTCCAGGTCAAGCGCATCCATGAATACAAGCGGCAACTGCTCAACGTGCTGCACGTCATCACACGCTACAACGCCATCCTGCACGGTCTGGCCGACGATCTCGCCCCGCGCTGCGTGATTTTCGCCGGCAAGGCCGCATCGGCGTATCACATGGCCAAGCAGATCATCCACCTGATCAACGATGTGGCCACCGTCATCAACAACGATCCGCGCGTGCAGGACAGGCTGAAGGTCGTCTTCGTACCGAACTACGGCGTGTCTGTCGCCGAACTGATAATGCCGGCTGCCGACCTTTCGGAACAGATATCCACTGCGGGGACGGAAGCCTCGGGCACCGGCAATATGAAGTTCTCGCTGAATGGCGCGCTGACCATCGGCACGGAAGACGGCGCCAACATCGAGATCCGCGACAACGTGGGAGCGGACAACATCTTCATTTTCGGCAACAATGCCCAGCAGGTGGAAGCGCTTCGCCGGTCGGGATACGACCCCAGGGCCATCTATAACGGCGATTCGATGCTCAACGAGACGCTGAACAAGATCGATGGCGGCTTCTTCTCGCCGCAGGAACGCCGGCGCTACCACGACATCTTCAACAGCCTGGTCAACTACGGCGACCATTACCTGTTGCTCGCCGATTATGCGGCTTATCTGGATGCCCAGAAGCGCGTTGACAGCCTCTACAAGACGGCTGGCGAATGGCAGCGCAAGGCCATTCTCAATGTCGCCGGAATGGGCCAGTTCTCCTCCGACCGGACCATCCGGGAGTACGCGGAAGACACCTGGAACCTCGGCCCATCCTTGAAGAAAGTCTGACATGCTGAGAAAACCCGAAGTTCTGGCCTTGTGCCGCGGCGAGCACGGCGATCCTTTCGCCGTGCTCGGAATGCACATCGACAGCAAAGGGAGACTCTGGTTGCGCACCATGCAGCCGGGCGCATCCGCCGTATTCGTCATCGAGGCGGAAAGCGGCAAGGAAGTACTGGAACTGTCCCAGCGCAAACTCGATGCCATCGATGGCCCCTCCGGCTTTTTTGAAGGATCGCTGCTGGGCCGCAACAAGCCCTTCCGCTATCGGCTCAAGATCGTCTGGCCGGGCGGCGTGCAGGAAACCGAGGACCCCTACCGCTTTTCAACAATCATCGGCGACCTCGATGCCTGGCTGCTGGCCGAGGGCTCGCACCTCAGACCATACGAGCGCCTGGGAGCGCACCTGCGCGAAATCGACGGGGTCAAGGGCGCTACGTTTGCCGTCTGGGCACCCGACGCCCAGCGTGTCAGCGTCATTGGCGACTTCAACACCTGGGATGGTCGGCGTCATCCGATGCGCCTGCGCCGCGAATGCGGCGTCTGGGAACTGTTCATCCCCGAGGTCAAGGCGGGGGCCTGTTACAAATTTGAAATCCGCTCCAAGGACGGGCGCATCCTGCCGCTGAAGGCCGACCCCTACGGTTTCGCCGCCGAACTCCGGCCTTCCACCGCGTCGGTCGTCCATGGCCTGCCGACAGTCGAACGGAGAAAGAGCATCGGCGCAGGCAGCCGCCTGGACTCGCCGGTCTCCATCTACGAAGTCCATCTGGGTTCCTGGCGCCGCACCGATGACGGCGGCTTCCTGAACTGGCAGCGCATTACCGAGACACTGATCCCCTATGCCATCGATCTCGGCTTCACGCACCTCGAACTGCTGCCCGTATCGGAACACCCCTTCGACGGCTCCTGGGGCTACCAGCCGTTGGGACTCTACGCACCGACCGCGCGCTTCGGCTCACCGGACGGGTTCCGGGATTTCGTGACGGCTTGTCATCGTGCCGGACTGGAAGTCATCGTTGACTGGGTTCCGGCGCATTTCCCGACCGACGAGCACGGCCTCGCCCGTTTCGACGGCCAAGCCCTGTACGAACACGCCGACCCGCGTGAAGGCATGCATCAGGACTGGGGAACGCTGATCTACAACTTCGGCAGACGCGAGGTCTTCAACTACTTGGTCGGCAACGCCCTGTTCTGGATCGAGCAATACGGGGTCGACGGCTTGCGCGTCGATGCCGTCGCCTCGATGCTGTACCGCGACTACAGCCGCAAACACGGCGAATGGATTCCGAACATCTACGGCGGACGGGAAAACCTCGAAGCGGTGCATTTCCTGCGCCGCATGAACGAGGTTCTCGGCCTGGAATGTCCCGGCGCCGCCACCTATGCCGAGGAATCGACCGCCTGGCCCGCCGTCAGCCGCCCTCCTTCGATGGGCGGACTCGGTTTCCATTACAAGTGGAACATGGGCTGGATGCACGACATCCTCGAATACATGCGGCACGACCCGATCCATCGCCGTTACCACCACCACCAGTTGACCTTCGGCTTGCTCTACGCGTTCACCGAGAATTTCGTGCTCCCCTTGTCGCACGACGAAGTGGTACACGGCAAGGGTTCGCTGATCAACAAGATGGCGGGCGACTACTGGCAGAAATTCGCCAACCTGCGCGCCCTGTACGGCTTCATGTGGGCGCACCCCGGGAAGAAACTGCTGTTCATGGGCGGAGAGTTTGCGCAGTGGAACGAGTGGAATGACGCCGCGTCGCTTGACTGGAACCTGCTCGATTTTCCGCAGCATGCGGGGGTTCAGAATCTCATCCGCGACCTCAACAAGCTCTACCGCAAGACGCCGGCGCTCCATGAGATCGATTTCGACCATCACGGTTTCGAGTGGATTTCGGCCAACGATTCGGACAACTCGGTGATCGCCTTCCTGCGCCGCGGCAGGGACGCATCGCACGCCATGCTCTGCGTCTGCAACTTTACTCCGGTGGTGCGCCACGACTACCGGGTGGGTGCGCCAGGCCCCGGCATCTACCATGAACGACTGAACACCGATTCGCAGTACTACGGCGGCAGCAACGTCGGCAATCCCTTCGGCATGGTCGATGCGGAACAGATTCCCTCGCACGGGCGCGAATGGTCGCTATCCCTGACCTTGCCGCCGTTGGCGACGGTGTTTCTGGAATGGGAACCCTGAACACGGCAAGCGCATTGCAGGACGGCCGCCCCTGGCCGCTCGGCGCGCACTGGGACGGCGCCGGCGTTAACTTTGCCCTGTTCTCCGCGCACGCCGACCGTGTCGAGGTATGCATATGGGAAGGGGACTCTATGCACACCTTTCCCTTGCCTGCTTGCACGGACCAGGTGTGGCACGGTTTTCTCCCCGGCGCAGCCCCCGGACTCTGCTACGCCTATCGCGTTTTCGGCCCCAGCGGGCCGGGGCACCGTTTCGATCCGCAACGACTGCTGGTCGACCCCTATGCCCGGGAACTGACCGGTACATTTTCCTGGGACCGGATGCTTCCGCCCGAACAGGGATTGCGCTCCCGTGTCGTCGCCCCGACCTTCGACTGGGGAGACGACGTTTCCCCCGCCACCCTGTGGGAAGATACGGTTCTCTACGAAATCCACGTCAAGGGGGCCACCCAACTCCATCCCGGCGTACCGGAAAACCTCCGTGGCACCTATGCCGGGCTGGCTTCTCCGGCCATGGTGGAGCATCTCCGGCGACTTGGCGTTACCGCCGTCAAACTCCTGCCGATCCACGGCTTCCTTGACGAGAGGCACCTCGTACAGCGCGGGTTGACCAACTACTGGGGTTACAACACGCTGTCCTTCTTTGCCCCGGAAGCACGTTACGCATCGCGTACCGACGACCAGTCGCCGATCAACGAGTTTCGCTCAATGGTGCGTTCGCTGCACGCGGCCGGGATCGAAGTCATTCTCGACGTCGTCTTCAACCATACCGCGGAGACGGATGAATTCGGCCCGACCCTGTCCTTCCGCGGCATCGACAATGCCAGCTACTACCGCCTCAAGAGCGACAACCCCACTCTCTACGAAAACCACAGCGGCTGTGGCAACACCTTCAATGTCGCTCATCCGCGCGTGCTCCAGCTGGTCATGGACTCCTTGCGTTACTGGGTCGAGGAAATGCATGTCGACGGCTTCCGCTTCGACCTGGCTGCCGCCCTGACCCGCGACAGCGCGTTCCTGGCTGCGATTGCGCAGGATCCGCTGCTCTCCCGTGTCAAACTGATCGCAGAACCCTGGGATCTCGGCCCGGACGGCTACCGCCTCGGCCGATTCCCCCCGGGGTGGCGCGAATGGAACGATCGCTTCCGCGATGACGTCCGCGCCTTCTGGCTGACTGGCGAAGCCGGCATAGGCGCGCTGGCGCAACGCATCGCCGGATCAAGCGAAATATTCCGCCACCACGGACGCAGTCCCACGGCCGGCATCAATTTCATCACCGCGCATGACGGCTTCACGCTGCGGGACCTGGTCAGCTACCGCCACAAACACAATGAACTGAACGGCGAAAGCAATCGCGACGGCCACGGGCACAACCTGTCCTGCAACTGCGGGAGGGAAGGCGAGAGCGTCGATCCGCAGATAGTGGAATACCGCCGCCGATTGCAGCGCGCCCTGCTCGCCACGCTGTTCTTCGGCCGGGGGGTGCCGATGTTGCAAGGCGGCGACGAATTGGGCCGCACGCAAGCCGGCAACAACAACGCCTATTGCCAGGACAACCTCCTGACGTGGCTGGATTGGCCAAAGGCAGATGAAGAGCTCATCGCATACACCGCCGGTCTGATCCGTATGCGCCGGCAATTCGCTCAATTGAAACGCGACGGCTGGCTGAGCGGCAAGACCGATGCCTCCGGGCAACGCGACGTCGTCTGGTGGCATCCGGACGGCCACGAAATGAATGGACATGACTGGAATTCCTCGCCCGGAACGCTGGGAATGCTTCTCGCACCGGCCCGACCGCACGACGCTCAATCCGACAAACCGACTTCTGCAACGCTGCTAGCCCTCTTCAACCGCACCGCCGATACCGTCACCTTCAATCTTCCTCCCGGCGAGTGGCGGCTGCTCTGCGACAGCCGCGCCGACGAGCCATTCGGCGAACACGCGTTCGATCATCAATGTCCCCAGGCAGGACGGAGCGTCCTGCTTCTTGCACGAGGCTGACGCCATGACTTACCATCGACACAGCGGCATTCTGCTGCATCCCACGTCCCTCCCCGGCCCGCATGGATCCGGAGACCTCGGACCCGCCTCCTTTCATTTCGTCGACTGGCTGGTAGCCGCCGGCCAAACGCTCTGGCAGATACTTCCGCTCGGCGGTATCGGGCCGGGGAATTCTCCCTACATGAGTCCTTCAGCCTTCGCCGGCAACGAATTGCTGATCGACCTGGCCCGCCTGCGCAATGCCGGATGGCTGACGGATGCCGATATTGCGCCCGATCCACTGTTCAGGAAGGAACGCATCGATTACCCGTCGGTAAGGCCTTTCCGCATGTCACGACTGCGTCTTGCCGCAGAACGCTTCTTCGCCGATGCGCGCAAGGATGCCCACAAGGAATTCCTCGCCTTCTGCAAGGATGAATGCGACTGGCTCGAGGACTATGCCCTGTTCATGGCACTTGACCGGAAACTCGGCCCCTACGGCGCGGTTTGGCAGGATCTGCCTCCGGACCTCGCCCAACGAAAGACGAAGGCTTTGCGTGAAGCGGCCAGATCGCTGGCGGAAGAATGCAACTTCTGGAAATTCTGCCAATGGTGCTTCGACGAGCAATGGACAGCCCTCAAGCGCTATGCCAATGATCGCGGAGTTCGCATCGTTGGCGACATGCCCATTTTCGTTTCTGCCCACAGCGCCGACGTATGGGCTCATCAGCGACTGTTCGATCTGGACGGCAACGGGCGCCCGCGTGTCGTGGCCGGGGTTCCGCCCGACTATTTCAGCGCCACCGGGCAACGCTGGGGCAACCCGCTGTACAAATGGGAAGAGCACTCAAGAGATTCGTATCAGTGGTGGGTCGAACGCATGCGCCGAACGTTGAAGCTGTGCGACATCGTGCGTATCGACCACTTCCGCGGCTTTGAATCCTATTGGGAGATACCCGCGCATGCCCCGACGGCTATCGACGGACAATGGATACCCGGCCCGGGACAGGAATTTTTCACCGAATTGCGCAAAACGCTCGGGTTGAAGAGCGGCAAGGAGCCGGGCTCTTTCAAGATACTTGCCGAGGATCTCGGAATCATCACCCCCAAAGTCACCGCCTTGCGCAAGGCCGCCGGATTCCCCGGCATGCGCATCCTGCAATTCGCCTTCGATGGCCACAGCGGCAACCCCTATCTGCCGCACAATTACGAGGCGAACACCGTTGTTTACACAGGGACGCACGATAACGACACCACCTGCGGCTGGTGGGGGTCGTTGTCCGAGCAAGAAAAGGACTACATCCGGCGCTATCTGGGGATCGATGGCAACACCATCCACTGGGACATGATTCGCGCGGCATCAGCGTCGGTAGCGGCCGTATCGATCATCCCCATGCAGGATGTATTGGGACTGGATTCGTCGGCGCGCATGAATCGGCCGGGCCTCACTGAAGGCTCATGGGAATGGCGATTCTCCTGGGATCAAACCGCCGCATGGCATGCTGAACGCATGGCTGAACTGGGGCGGCTGCACGGCCGGATCCCGCGTCGCAAGGCCGACGAGAACATTCCATTGGCACATTGAGCGTCAGGTCTCGGCAAGGATGAATCAGGCGAACGGCAGTGATATGTAGTAGGATTCGACTGTAGGTCTCCATTTGGGATATTTTTATCCACTTCTTGAAAGGAACGATCATGGCAGAAGCAAGTCCCAAAACTCCCAAGAAGGCAGCACCGAAAGCGACCAAAGCCGATGCCGCTGGCGCAAAGACCGAAACCAAGAAGGTAGTCGCCAAGGCGGCCCCCAAGAAGGCGGCGCCCGTTGCCGCAAGCAAGCCGGTTGCCGAGAAGAAACCCGCTGCGGTAAAGAAGCCCGCACCCGCCAAGGCGGCGGCCCCGCGCACGGCCGCCGAGAAGAAAGCTCCTGCAAGCGCCCGAATCGTTGGTGACGAGCAACGCTATCGCATGATTGCGGAGGCTGCCTACTACCGTGCCGAGAGCTGCCAGTTCAAGAGCGATCCCCTGCGTGACTGGATTGAAGCCGAACGGGATATCGCGATCCTGCTCAGGGAAAGCGTGTAACGCTGTTGCGCCGTACCGCGGCTTACGTCAAGCAACGACATAGGCACCCCACATAAGGCAAGAGCCCGGATTTCCGGGCTCTGCTCTTTGCTTCTCTGTCGTTCTGGCGCAATCTCACAGAGCCCTGTAAAGCTCCTCGTAGTGCATTGCCGAGTCGTCCCACGAAAAGTCCTGTAGCATGGCTCTTTTCTGCACCTTCAGCCACGCATCCTGATTGCCGTAAAACGCGCAGGCATCCCTGATGCGCGCGCCAAGCGCGTGGCGCGCGGCGTCATCGAAAATGAACCCGGTCGCCTTGTCGGCAGCCAGACTGTCGTCATTCACATCGACGACCGTATCGGCCAAACCACCGACCCGGCGAACGAGCGGCAGCGTTCCATAACGCAGGGCATAGAGTTGGGTCAAGCCGCACGGTTCAAAGCGGGACGGCACCAGCAGGATATCGGCACCCGCCATGAAGCGATGCGACATCGACTCGTCGTATCCGATATGAACGGCCACGTTTTCGGGATTGACCGAGGCCGCATAGCGGAAACCGGCCTCGAGATCGCCGTCGCCCGTACCGAGCACGATCAGTTGAGCTCCCTCGCGTAGCAGCTCAGGCAAGGATGCCAGTAACAGGTCCATGCCCTTCTGCGAAGTCAACCGACTGACAACGGCAAACAGCGGGCCGCGGGCCTCGGTCGACAGACCGAACTCGAGTTGGAGGGCTCGCTTGCAGATCTTTTTCCCTGCCACATCATCCACGGAATACGGACTGGCAATCCTGGCACTGGCCGGATTCCAGACCGCATAGTCGACACCGTTCAGAATGCCCGATAAGTCGCTGCCCCGGTCCCGCATCACTCCGTCGAGACCGCAACCGAACTCAGGAGTGCAAATCTCCCGAGCGTAGCTGGGACTCACCGTCGTAATCCGGCTTGAATACACCAGCCCGGCCTTCATGAAGGAGATCTTGCCGTGGAATTCCAGGCCATGCGGCGTCAACTTGCGCATCGGCAAGCCGAGTTCATGATGGCATTCCATCGGAAACATGCCGCGGAACGCGAGATTATGAACGGTAAAGACCGTCGGTGTCTTCAGGCCGGGATTCTGAGTAATATACGCTGGGGCCAGGCCGGCGTGCCAGTCGTGGGCATGCACGACGCCGGGCACCCAAACCGGATCGAGCTCGCCTGAAGCCAGGTGAGCGGCAACCCATCCCAGCAGTCCAAACCGGCGATGGTTGTCACTCCAGTCGTGCCCGTCGGGACCAACATACGGATTGCCCTCTCTCTGATACAGGAAAGGTGCCTCGATCACATAGGCGTGCAACCCGCTATCCGGCAACTTGCCTAGACTGAGAGTCACGACAGCCGCCCCGAACACCGGGCCGATCTGCATGACGGGTTTCAGCCCGACGATCCCGTTGAGAACACCGGGCAGACCAGGCAACAGGACACGCACGTCCAGCCCGCGCTTGGCGAGCGCCGGCGGCAGCGAGCCGACCACGTCGGCCAGCCCGCCGGTCTTGACCAGAGGAAAGATTTCCGAAGCTACGTGAAGTATTCGCATTTATAAGTACTGGGTTAAGTAGGAATCAGCGCAACCGATCGAGCATCTGGCGTGTTACCAGAGTGATGCCGTTATCGGTTCGCCGGAATCGGCGCGCATCCTCCGAAGGATCCTCCCCAATAACCATTCCCGCAGGAATGCTCACTCCATGATCAACGATGCACCGGTTCAGGCGTGCCCCGCGACCGATATCGACATCGGGCAGCAACACCGACCAGTTGACCTTGGCATAGGAATGCACGCGGCAGGACGAGAACAGCAGCGATCGGTTCAGTTCGCCGGAAATAATGCACCCTCCGGAAACGTTCGATTCGATCGCCACGCCATGGCGATCGATCTGGTTGTGCACGAATTTCGCTGGTGGCAGCTGTTGCTGGTAAGTCCACACCGGCCAGCCGCGGTCGTAGAGATTCAATGCGGGAACGGTCGCCGTCAGGTCGATGTTGGCTTCCCAATAGGCATCGACAGTCCCGGCATCGCGCCAGTAGTGTTCCTTGTCCGGCGTTTCATCCGGCGCATGTACGCAGCTGCGATCAAAGGAATGCGCATAGGCGCAGCCATTTCTCACCGCCTGCGGAATGATGTCCTTGCCAAAATCATGGCTGGACGTCGGATCGGCAATGTCGCGCATCAATTCGTTGTAGAGATATTTCGCGTTGAAGATGTAAATCCCCATGCTGCACAGCGAACTGTCGGGCTTTCCTGGCATTGGCGGCGGATCAGCAGGCTTTTCCACGAAATCCGTAATCCGGTTGCTACCGTCGACGGCCATGACGCCGAACCCTTTGGCATCCTTGCGCGGAACTTCAATGCACGCAATCGAGCACTCCGCCCCGCTTTCAACATGATCGACGAGCATGGCCGCGTAGTTCATTTTGTATACGTGGTCGCCAGCGAGAATCAGGACGTACTGAGGCGAAGGCTGGTAGGTCTCGAGGATATCGATGTTCTGGTACACCGCATCGGCCGTACCGCGATACCAGGACTCCTCGTCCACGCGCTGCTGCGCGGGCAGCAGATCGACGAACTCGTTGTTCTCGCCACGCAGGAAACCCCATCCACGCTGAATGTGGCGCAACAGGCTGTGCGACTTGTACTGGGTCACCACACCGATCCGCCGGATGCCGGAATTGACGCAGTTGGACATGGCAAAATCAACGATGCGGTACTTGCCCCCGAAATAGACGGCGGGTTTCGCGCGGCGATCGGTCAGCTCGTACAGCCGGCTTCCCCGGCCTCCCGCCAGAACCAGCGCAACCGTTCTGCCAGGCAACTGAAAAGTTCTTCTTTCTATCATTTTGCCACTCTCCTTTTAATCGCTGATCGAATTCTCACTCTCAACTGACACGGTAGCCGCAATCAGCTGATCACATCCGGTGCGGCACGTCCCGTGGTTGCGGCAATACAGGCCAGTTTCTCGGCCAGCTCGATCAACGGAGCCAGCGCCGCCTGGGTCGGCACTTCGTGCTGCGAGGCGTCGCCGACATAGCGTTCCAGATAGACTCGCAGCGTCGCACCCTCCGTCCCCGTCCCCGACAACCGGAACACGACCCGGGATCCGCCCTGCAGCAGAACGCGGACTCCTTGCTTGTCGGTGCGCGAACCGTCGACCGGATCGGTATAGGCAAAATCATCGGCCGCCTCGATCCGCAACCCGCACACATCCGTTCCGGGCAATCCCGGTAATTTCCCGCGCAAATCGGCAAAGAGCTTTTCCGCTTTCGCC
Organism: Candidatus Accumulibacter sp. UBA704; assembly: GCA_002304785.1. Lineage (GTDB taxonomy): Bacteria > Pseudomonadota > Gammaproteobacteria > Burkholderiales > Rhodocyclaceae > Propionivibrio. The sequence continues at coordinate 86,059 of DBMG01000053.1, forward strand.
GTCTCGATGCCTTCGTAGTCATGCCGGGAATAAACGTTGCGCCCGAATTTGCGCCAATGGTCACGCACAATCTGCGCCACCGGCTCGTTTCGCGCCGCCAGGATGTTCAGCCAGTACAGCACGGCCCATAGACCATCCTTTTCACGCACATGGTTGGAACCTGTTCCCGCGCTTTCCTCGCCACACAGTGTCACCTTGCCCGCATCAAGCAGGGTGCCGAAGAACTTCCAGCCCGTTGGCGTTTCGAAACAGGGAATGCCCAGAGACTCGGCCACCCGGTCGACCGCGCAACTGGTGGGCATGGATCGCGCCACCCCGGCCAACCCTCCGACATAGGCCGGAACGTGCATGAAGTTGGCGGCGAGCACCGCCAAACTGTCGCTCGGACTGACAATGAAATCGCGACCGACGATCATGTTGCGATCACCGTCGCCATCCGATGCAGCTCCGAACGAAAGACCGGAACGAGGATCCGCCAGCGCGGCCACGAGGTCAGCGGCATAGACCGGATTCGGATCGGGGTGCCCGCCCCCGAAGTCAGGCAGGGGTATTCCGTTGACCACTGTACCGGCGGGAGCACCAAGCCGGTCTTCTAGAATGGCGCGAGCATACGGACCGGTTACCGCGTGCATGGCGTCGAAACGCATGCGAAATTCCGGCCGCATCAGCAGGTTGGATATCTTCTCGAAGTCGAATAGCGTTTCGAGCAACTCCGCATAATCGGCGACGGAATCGACGACTGCAACTTTCATGCTTCCGATCTGCGATTCGCCGAGCACGCCGAGGTCGATGTCCTGCGCTTCGACATACTTGTAGGCATCAACTTCCTGGCTGCGTTTGAAAACCGCTTCGGTGAAGGGTTCGTTGGCCGGCCCGCCATTGCCCATGTTGTACTTGATGCCGAAATCGCCGTCCGGACCGCCCGAATTGTGGCTGGCCGAGAGGATGATGCCGCCAAATGCGGCGTGCTTGCGAATCACCGCACTCGCCGCTGGGGTGGAAAGAATGCCGTTCTGTCCAACCATGACCCGCCCAAAACCCGCCGCAGCGGCCATGCGCAGGATCGTCTGGATCGCCACGTCGTTGAAATAGCGCCCATCGCCCCCGAGCACGAGCGTCTTTCCCTCCTGCCCGGACAGCGTATCGAAGATGGACTGCACGAAATTCTCGAGATAACCCGGTTGTGCGAACACTTTCACCTTCTTGCGCAACCCGGAAGTACCCGGTTTCTGTCCTGAAAAAGGCGTTGTCGGAACTGTTACGATCTTCATCTGATTCCCCTGATTATTTCCGAGTCTCCGGCAACCGGCCTGAGACCATTGACGCTATTTCCGACAATAAGCCAACAAAGCCTGTGTCGAACCATCGAACGCAGAAGCGAGCGCAGGATCATCGAAGGCTGGAAGTATCCTGCTGGCCACCGCCTTGCCGAGTTCCACCCCCCACTGATCGAAAGAATTGATGCCCCACACGGCGCCTTGAACAAACACTTTGTGCTCGTAGAGCGCCACCAGGGAACCTAGGGTTCCCGGAGCAAGGGTCTTCAAAAGCAGCGTCGAGGATGGCTGGTTGCCGGCAAAAACGCGGTGAGGCAATAGATCGGCGACCTCTTCGGGAGCCACTGACTCCTTCTCCATGCTCTCGCGCACCTCGCTTTCGGTCTTGCCAAAAGCCAGGGCCGAACTCTGGGCGAAGCAATTGGACAGAAGCGCTTCCTGATGTCCAGGCAGCGGATAATCCGAGCGCACCGAAGCGATGAAATCACAGGGCACAATACGCCCGCCCTGGTGCAGCAACTGGAAGAACGCATGCTGCCCGTTGTTGCCGAGTTCCCCCCAGACGATCGGGCAGGTCGCACAATCCACCGGGTCTCCGGCGATACTGACAGACTTGCCGTTGCTCTCCATCTCGAGTTGCTGCAGGAAGGAGGGAAGATACTTGAGCGATTCGTTGTAGGGCAGCACCGCGTTGGTTGTCGCCCCGAGGAAATTCGTGTTCCAGATGCCGATCAACCCCATGATCACCGGCAGGTTCTGCGCGAACGGTGCCGTTCTGAAATGCTCGTCCATGCGTTCGGCGCCGCGCAGCATCTCGTCAAAAGCATGCGGTCCGATGGCGATCATCAGCGCCAGGCCAACTGCCGACCATAACGAATAGCGTCCTCCGACCCAATCCCATATGGGAAAAACCCGATCCCGCGACACGCCAAACGCCGCGGCCCGCTCGGGTCTGCTGGAGACTGCGGCAAAATGATTGGCGAGATTGACTTCGTCGCCCAGGTTGCTCTTCAACCAGTTGCGCGCCGTCTCGGCGTTGACCATCGTTTCCTGAGTAGTGAATGTCTTGCTCACGACGATGAACAGCGTTGTACGCGGATCGAGCGTCTGCAGCAACGGCGCCAGCTGTGCTCCATCCAGGTTCGACACGTAATGCACCCTGAGGGTCGGATGGGCGAATGCACGCAATGCCTGGTTCATCATCTTCGGTCCGAGATCGGAACCGCCTATGCCGATATTCACGACATCGCGTATTGCCATTCCGTGGTGACCATGACACTTCCCCGCGCGCAGCAACTCGGCAAATTCTGCCATCCGCTTACGCGTTGCCAGGACATCGGCCATCACATCGAACTGTCCGTTCGGAAATGGCGCAGAAAACCGCCGCAAGGCCACATGCAGAACAGAACGCCCTTCGCTGACGTTGATACGGTCGCCGGCAAACATGCGCTCGATCCATTCGGGCAAAAACGCCTCACCGGCCAGCTTGACCAGCCGGCCGAGCGTTTCCCGGGTCAGACGCTGCTTCGAGAAGTCGTAGAGGATATCGTCAAACGAAAGGCTGAGTGATCCGGCACGTTCCGGGTCGCCGGCAAAAAGATCGCGAAGATGGGTCTTTTCCATTTCCTGGCGATGAGCACAAAGATCCGCCCATGTCCGCGAGGCCGTAATTGTCATTTTGGCAACCTCCGATGTTTTTCTTGATGGTTCTCGGCCAGTGGCTGTAAGCCGCTGAGAATAACGAATCTGAACCTATTCTATGCCTAATGTTCGTCATTCCGCGACTCTTGAATCATAAATTTATTTGCGTCAAAATCGCTCGGATTGCATAGCCCTGTCCCCTTCGCAGCGCTCCGGGGAACGCCATAACGGAAGGCAACGCGGCGCCCTCGCCGCATGCGCCAAAAAGAAGCAGGCGCGGACTGGAAAAATGTGCCGACTTACCGCATAATATCGGTCCCAAATTGGTGATTCAGACCCCCCTGATTCGAGGGGAATTCGTGCCTCTGTGGTTTGCACTGCAGCCATAAACAACCCGAAAGCTGCGATTTGATTGCCTATCGGCATCCGGCTCCAAGGAATGACCCGGCTTGCGCCACATGCACGATTGTCATTGTGTTGTCCGGTTTTTTTAACGAGGAAGGTGAATCATGACTATCAAAGTAGGTATCAATGGTTTTGGTCGTATCGGGCGTATGGTTTTCCGTGCGGCTGTGCAAAATTTCAGCGACATCGAGATCGTCGGCATCAACGACCTGCTCGAACCCGATTATGTTGCCTACATGCTGAAGTTCGATTCCGTGCATGGCCGCTTCAAGGGCCAGGTTTCCGTTGAAGGCAATACCCTGGTCGTCAACGGCAAGAAGATTCGCCTGACCGCCATCAAGGATCCGGCAGAACTCAAGTGGAACGAAGTCGGTGCAGACATCGTCGTCGAATCGACCGGCCTGTTCCTGACCAAGGAAACTTGCGAGAAGCACATTGCCGCCGGCGCCAAGAAAGTCATCCAGAGCGCCCCGTCGAAGGACGACACCCCAATGTTCGTCTATGGCGTGAACCACACCACCTACGCCGGCGAGACGATCATCTCCAACGCGTCCTGCACGACGAACTGCCTGGCCCCGCTGGCCAAGGTCATCAACGACACCTTCGGCATCAAGCGCGGCCTGATGACCACGGTGCACGCCGCCACCAACACCCAGAAGACCGTCGACGCTCCGTCGAACAAGGACTGGCGCGGCGGCCGCGGCATCCTGGAAAACATCATCCCGTCGTCGACCGGTGCCGCCAAGGCCGTCGGCAAGGTCATCCCCGAACTGAACAAGAAGCTGACCGGCATGGCCTTCCGTGTGCCGACCTCTGACGTCTCGGTTGTTGACCTCACCGTCGAACTGAACAAGGCCGCCACTTACGAGGAAATCTGCGCCGCGCTGAAGGCCGCCTCCGAAGGCCCGATGAAGGGTGTTCTCGGCTACACCGAAGAGAAGGTCGTCTCGACCGACTTCCGCGGCGAAGCCTGCACGTCCGTGTTCGACGCCGAAGCCGGCATCGCGCTCGACCCGACCTTCGTCAAGCTGGTGTCGTGGTACGACAACGAATGGGGCTACTCGAACAAGGTTCTCGAGATGGTCCGCGTGATGGCCTCCAAGTAACACCGGGCAAAAGGGCACTGCAAGGTGCCCTTTTTTTGTCTTCAATTCCCGAAAGAGAGCATTGCCATGACTTTCAAGCGTCTTACCGATCTCGACGTGTCCGGCAAGCGGGTGTTCATCCGCGCCGACCTCAATGTCCCGCAGGACGACAACCTCGCCATCACCGATGACACGCGCATCCGCGCCGCGCTGCCCGGCATCCAGTACGCCCTGTCCAAGGGTGCGGCGGTGATGGTCACCTCGCACCTCGGCCGTCCGACCGAAGGCGAATTCAAACCCGAAGACTCGCTCGCCCCGGTCGCCAAGCGCATGTCCGAACTGCTCGGCAAGGAAGTCCGCCTGGTGCAGAACTGGGTCGACGGCGGCTTCGAAGTGAAGGCCGGCGAAGTCGTCATGCTGGAAAACAGCCGTTGCAACAAGGGCGAGAAGAAGTGCAGCGACGAGCTGTCGCAGAAGATGGCCGCCCTGTGCGATGTATGGGTAATGGACGCCTTCGGCACCGCGCACCGCGCCGAAGCCACCACCTACGGCATGGGCAAGTACGCCAAGATCGCCTGTGCCGGCCCCTGCGTGGCGTCCGAACTCGAAGCATTGACCAAGGCACTGGCCCAGCCGGCCCGTCCGATGGTCGCCATCGTCGGCGGCTCGAAGGTGTCCACCAAACTGACGGTACTCGAAAGCCTCTCCGCCAAGGTCGACCAACTGGTCGTCGGCGGCGGCATCGCCAACACCTTCCTGCTGGCCTCCGGCAAGAAGATCGGCAAGTCGCTGGCCGAAAAGGACCTCGTCGATCAGGCCAAGGCCGTGATGGCCAAGGTTCCGGTGCCGCTGCCGACCGACGTCGTCTGCGCCAAGGAGTTTTCCGCCACCGCGCCGGCGACGATCAAGAGCGTCGACGACGTGGCCGACGACGACATGATCCTCGACATCGGCCCGCAGTCCGCCAAGGCGCTGGCCGAGATCATCGCCAAGGCCGGCACGGTGGTGTGGAACGGGCCAGTCGGCGTGTTCGAGATGGATGCGTTCGCCAACGGCACCAAGGAGCTGGCCAAGGCCGTCGCCGAATCGAAAGCCTTCACCCTCGCGGGTGGCGGCGACACCGTCTCGGCGATCAACGTCTTCAAGATCGAGGACAAGGTCGGCTATATCTCGACCGCCGGCGGTGCCTTCCTGGAGTTCCTCGAAGGCAAGCGCCTGCCTGCGGTGGATATCCTCGAATCGCGATTCAAGGATTGATCCTTGTTCGATGCAGCCCGTCCCGGGTTGCGTCGCTTCGTGACGCGGCACCACTATCGCTTGCAGCGAGAGAGGTGCCGCGACTTCTGGAAGGATTCGCACGGGTGGATGTCCATCTCTATTTCTCGCTTATTCCCGAAGCACTGATCGCCTCCAATCTGCCTCCGGAGAAATTCGGACAGTATTACGCTACAGGCAGCGGATACAAGTCCAAAGGCCAATGCCTGTTCTTCGAGATATCCCGCGATTTCCGGAACGAGCATTTCGAAATAGCCACGGCCATCGAGAGATGCCGCCCCACTCCAAGCGGAACGCCCAAGCATTCGGTGTACCTTTCCGTCTATCGCGTGCTGGAGCATCTGCCCATCGAGGCGCTGGGAAAGCTTTATCTGACCACGTCCTACGGGCACACACTGGGACTGGAACGCGGAGAGCTCCCCGAGGAGGGAGAATCCTGCCTGCACTTGTACCAGGACCTCGTTCCCGTCAACAGTCTGGTGGTAAGCAATCTCGGGCCTAAGACTTACTACGAGAGCGTGACTGTCAAGCCATCGAAATTCATCCGTTTTCCGGGGCTTTTCTTTGTCGAGCTCGAGCTCGGTGAACTGGCGACCGACCCGGCGAACGGAAAGGCCGAAACGCTGCCTTATCCGTTCGTCGATCATCTGCGCGAGACGCTGATGACGCTAAAACAGCCGTCAGGGGACAAACCCGGGGGAAAGGAGAGCAAGATGGTACACCGCGTGCATTCGCTCGAGTTTCCGTACAGCATGGTCAAAGGAGGATTCCATGTCGGCAACAGCTACGACATGGCTTTCTATCCGATGCCATCGCATCGCGAACTCAAGCAACGCCATGACCAATGGTGGCGATCGGCAAACATTTGACAGTCTGTCGGAAGTGACTCTCCGAACCGACGGACACCGGACGCGAAACTCAACGTTGCTTCAAAGCAGAATTTCAGCGCAAGAATCGGAAACGTTCATTATTACTCAACACAATTGCTCGATACTCATGCCGAACGATTGCCGAGCAAACCACTTAAACGACAATAAGGATCTCACATGGCCCGCCATACAAAAATAGTTGCCACTCTCGGCCCCGCCTCCAAAGACCCGCAGATCCTCGAGACATTGATTCGCACCGGGGTCGATGTCGTACGGCTCAATTTCTCGCACGGAAAGGCGGAAGACCATATTCAGCTGGCCGCGGAAGTCCGGCGAATCGCCGCCCGCGTCGGCCGTCCGATCGGCATTCTCGCCGACCTGCAGGGCCCGAAGATCCGTATCGGAAAATTCGAGGAAGGCAAGATTCACCTGGAAACGGGCGACCTTCTGATTCTCGACGCAAAGTGCGAACTCGGCAACCAGGAACGCGTCGGCCTCGACTACAAGGATTTGCCCGGTGATGTCAGCGCCGGGAACATTCTGCTGCTTGATGACGGTCGCATTGTCTTGGAAGTCGAGCAAGTCGTCGGCCACGAGATATTCACGGTCGTGCGCCATGGCGGAATCCTGTCCAACAACAAGGGCATCAACCGCCAGGGCGGGGGGCTTTCGGCTCCCGCGCTGACCGCCAAGGACATGGACGACATCAAGACCGCGGCGCAGATCGGCGCCGACTTCCTGGCCATTTCCTTTCCCAAGAGCGCCTCCGACATGTACATGGCGCGCCAGTTGATGCTCGCCGCTGGCGGGCGCTCCCTGACCATCGCCAAGATCGAGCGTGTCGAAGCCGTTGCCGCTCTCGAAGAAATCCTCGACGCATCCGACGGCCTGATGGTGGCGCGCGGCGATCTCGCCGTGGAAGTCGGCGACGCGGCCGTTCCCGCCTTGCAGAAGCGGATGATTCGCATGGCCCGTGAAAAGAACAAGCTGGCGATCACCGCCACTCAGATGATGGAGTCGATGACCCATTCTCCGACACCCACGCGAGCAGAGGTTTCGGACGTGGCCAATGCCGTGCTGGACGGTACCGACGCCGTCATGCTTTCCGGGGAAACGGCAGCAGGCGAATTTCCGGTCGAAACGGTCGAAGCCATGGCGCGCATTTGCGAGGAAGCGGAAAAATCCCAGCCGATCACACTCGATCGCGGATTCCTCGACCGCACGTTCACCCGCATCGATCAGTCGATTGCCATGGCCTCGCTCTTCGCGGCCTATCACCTCAACGTCAAGGCGGTTGCCGCCCTGACGACCACGGGCTCGACCGCCTTGTGGATGAGCCGCCTCAATTGCGGAATCCCCATCTTCGGACTGACTGAGGAACCTGCCGCACAATCGCGTATGACCCTGTTCCGCGAAGTGTTTCCCCTGCTCATGACCGACATGAACAATGACCGGGACATTCTGCGCCGCAACGCCGAGGAACGACTGTTGCAGGCCGGAGTGGTCGCCAAGGGCGACCTCATCGTCCTGTCCTATGGCGACAAGATGGGCCAGAGCGGAGGAACCAATACGATGACCATCGTCCGGGTCGGAGATCTGGCGGCCACCAAACGATGACGCGTTGAGTCGTCGCGGACTGTTGGCTAAGATGGTTCGAAGGACGGGTCCGTATCAAGCGAAAGGCGGACTCTCCCTTCGCCACAACTGTTTTTCATAACCGGAAGGAGAAATCGATGCCCCTCGTATCGCTGAGACAACTGCTCGACCATGCGGCCGAGTACGGCTATGGTCTGCCGGCCTTCAACGTGAACAACATGGAACAGGTCTGGGCCATCGTCGATGCCGCCGCCGAACTCGACGCCCCGGTCATCATGCAGGCCTCGGCCGGCGCCCGCAAATACGCCGGCGAGCCGTTCCTGCGCCACCAGATCCTGGCCGCGCTGGAAGCCTACCCGAACATCCCGATCGTCATGCACCAGGACCACGGGCAATCGCCGGCCATCTGCATGGCCGCCATCCGCTCCGGCTTCACCTCGGTGATGATGGACGGCTCGCTGGAGGCCGACGGCAAGTCGGTCGCTTCCTACGAATACAACGTCGCCACCACGCAGAAGGTGGTCGAGTTCTCACACGCCATCGGCGTGTCGGTGGAAGCCGAGCTCGGCGTGCTCGGCTCGCTGGAAACCATGAAGGGCGACAAGGAGGACGGCCACGGCGCGGAAGGCCACATGACGCGGGAGCAACTGCTCACCGACGTCGAACAGGCCGCCGACTTCGTCAAGCAGACGCAGTGCGACGCGCTGGCCATCGCCATCGGCACCTCGCACGGCGCCTACAAGTTCACCAAGAAGCCGACCGGCGACATCCTGGCCATCGACCGCATCAAGGAAATCCACGCGCGCATTCCCAACTGCCACCTGGTGATGCACGGCTCGTCGTCGGTGCCGCAGGAGCTGCTAGCCGAGATCCGCGAGTTCGGCGGCGACATGAAGGAGACGTACGGCGTCCCGGTCGAGGAGATCGTCACCGGCATCAAGCACGGGGTGCGCAAGGTCAATATCGACACCGACATCCGCCTGGCCATGACCGGCGCGATCCGCCGCTACTTCGTCGAGAACCCCGGCAAGTTCGATCCGCGCGACTACCTCAAGCCGGCACGCGAAGCCGCGCGCAAGATCGTCGTGGCCCGCCTGGAAGCCTTCGGCGCCGCCGGACAGGCCAGCAAGATCAAGCCCATCCCGCTCGACAAAATGGCCGAACGCTACAAAAAGGGGGAACTTGCGCAGGTCGTGCGCTGACCAAATTCGGGCACTGACCAGACCCATGCCGCGATATCGGCGATTGATCCGGTATCGCGGCTTTTCTTTGTCGGAAGACCCGAATCTCTCCGCCCGCAACTGCTTTATAATTTGTTGTTTTTGCAAACCTCTTTTGGAATCGAAATCATGACTCAAGCCCTGTACGAATCGTCCATCAAGAGCTTGCCCCTGCTCGGCCGCGGCAAGGTCCGCGACATTTATGCGGTCGGCGACGACAAACTGCTGATCGTTACCAGCGACCGACTCTCGGCCTTTGACGTCATCCTGCCGAACCCGATCCCGGCCAAGGGCAAGGTGCTCACTCAACTGGCGAACTTCTGGTTCGACAAACTGGCGCACATCCTGCCCAACCAGTTGACCGGCATCGATCCGGAGAGCGTGGTCGCTGCCGACGAACGCGAGCAGGTGCGCGGACGAAGCCTGGTCGTCAAGCGCCTGCGGCCATTGCCCATCGAAGCGGTAGTACGCGGCTATCTGATCGGCTCCGGGTGGAAGGACTACCAGCAGACTGGCGCCGTGTGCGGCATCCAACTGCCGGCCGGCTTGCAACTGGCGGCCAAGCTGCCCGAACCCATCTTCACCCCGGCCACCAAGGCCGAGCAGGGCGAGCACGACGAGAATATCTCCTTCGAACTGGCACAGATCAACTGCGGCGCGGCGCTCTCCGACGTGCTTAAAGGCACCGGAAAGAACGGCGCGCAGATCGCCACCGAGGCCCGCAACGCCGCAATCGCCCTCTACACCACGGCGGCGGATTACGCACTGACCCGCGGCATCATCATCGCCGACACCAAGTTCGAGTTCGGCGTCGACGCAGCCGGCACGGTGCACCTCATCGACGAGGCGCTGACCCCCGATTCGTCGCGCTTCTGGCCGGCCGACTCGTACCGGGTCGGTAGCAATCCGCCTTCCTACGACAAGCAGTACGTGCGCGACCACCTGGAGACCCTCGACTGGAACAAGAAAGCGCCGGGCCCGTCGTTGCCGGCCGAGGTTGTTGCACGCACCAGCGCCAAGTACATCGAGGCTTACGAGCAACTAACCGGCAAGAAACTGGTCGATTGATCGTATAGCCGACACTCTTTTACGGGCGGCTGCGGCCGCCCGCTTCTTTTCTGGAATTGACAATGACCGACATAAACCCCCTGCTCGATTTCTCCGGACTCCCCCGCTTCGACGCCATTCTCCCGACTCATGTCCAACAGGCGATTACCGAACTCCTGGCCGAAAACCGGGCGCTGGTGAACCGTCTGGCGGATGAGCCGATTCCGGCGACATGGAATACTTTCGCTGCCCCGCTTGCCGACGGCATCGAGCGCCTGTCGCGCGCCTGGGGCATCGTCGGCCATCTGCATTCGGTCAACGACATTCCGGAGTGGCGCGATGCCTACAACCAGATGCTGCCGGAAGTCAGCCGCTTCTATGCCGAACTGGGCCAGAACCTCAAGCTGTTCGCCAAGTACAAGGCCATCCGCGAGGGCGCCGAGTACGCCACGCTGTCGCCCGCCCGGCGCAAGATCATCGACAACGAAGTGCGTGACTTCCGGTTGTCCGGAGCAGAACTGCCGGAAGACCGGAAGCCTCGTTTCCAGGCCATCCAGGAAGAGCTGGCCTCGCTCGCCGCGAAATTCTCCGAAAACCTGCTTGACGCCACCAACGCTTTCGCCGAGATCGTCACCGATGAGAGCGACCTGGCCGGGCTGCCCGCCGACGTGGTCCAGGCGGCTCGGGAAGCGGCCGAGAAAGATGGCAAAACAGGCTGGAAGTTCACTCTGCACATGCCTTCCTATTGGCCTGTCCTGCAGTTCGCAGACAGCCGCCGGTTGCGCGCCGTGCTTTACCGCGCCTCGGCCACGCGCGCTTCCGAATTCGGCCCGGGGAAACTCGACAACACCCCGATCATCAAACGCATTCTCGAACTACGCCAGGAAGAAGCACAGATGCTCGGCTACGGCAACTTTGCCGAGGTTTCGCTGGTTCCCAAAATGGCCGAATCGGTTCCGCAGGTTCTCGGCTTCCTGCGCGATCTGGCGACCAAGGCCAAGCCGTTCGCCGAAAAGGACATTGCCGAACTGCGCGAATTCGCGCGCCGCGAACTGGGGCTTGAAACGCTCGAACCCTGGGACATGGGCTATGCCTCGGAAAAGCTGCGTCAGGCCCGTTACGCTTTCTCAGAACAGGAAGTCAAACCCTACTTCACCGAGCCCAAGGTTCTGGCCGGGTTATTCCATGTCGTCGAATCACTCTATGGAGTACGCATCGTCCCCGACTCGGCACCGGTGTGGCATGAAGACGTCCGCTTCTTCAGGATCGAGGACCAGTCCGGCGAGCTCGTCGGACAGTTCTATCTCGACCCGTATGCGCGCGAGACCAAGCGGGGCGGTGCGTGGATGGATGAAGCCATCACGCGCCGGCGCATCACCTCTGGCATCCAGAAACCCGTCGCCTACCTCAACTGCAACTTTCCGCGCCCGGTTGGCGACAAGCCAGCGACATTCTCGCACGGCGACGTCGAGACGCTGTTCCATGAAGCGGGGCACGGTTTGCACCACCTTCTGACGCGCGTCGAGGAACTGGGCGTTTCCGGCATCCACGGCGTCGAATGGGACGCCGTCGAACTGCCGTCGCAATTCATGGAGAACTACTGCTGGGAATGGGAAGTGCTGCAGCAGATGTCGGGTCACGTCGATACCGGCGAACCGTTGCCGCGCGGACTGTTCGAAAAAATGCTGGCCGCCCGCAACTTCCAAAGCGGTATGTTGACGGTGCGCCAGATCGAGTTCTCCCTGTTCGACATGCTCCTGCACAGCGACTTCGATCCTGCCGGGCAGCGCGGGGTGCTCGATCTGCTGGACGAAGTGCGCAAGGAAGTCGCCGTCACTTTCCCGCCTGACTGGAATCGCTTCCCGAACAGTTTCTCGCATATCTTCGCCGGAGGTTACGCAGCCGGCTATTACAGCTACAAGTGGGCCGAGGTGCTATCGGCGGACAGCTACGCTGCATTTGAGGAAGCGGGCAATCCGTTCGATCCGATCGTCGGCAAACGTTTCCTCGATGAAATCATCGCCGCGGGGGGGGCGCGTCCTGCGCTGGAAAATTTCCGCGCTTTCAGGGGACGGGATCCGCAGGTCGATGCATTGCTCCGGCATAGTGGTATGATCGCCGCCTGACAGCCTTTCAGGAGGATTGCGCCATGCTCGCCGCCCGCTTTTCTGTCCGTTTTGCCGTGCTCGGTATTTTCCTGGCATTTTCTTCGCTGGCCGCAGCCCAGACGACCTACCGCTGGCTCGACAAGGGGACAGGGCAAACCGTCTTCTCCGACCAACCTCCGCCACCGGGTACCAAAATCCTGGAAACGCGGGAAGGCCCGGCGGCGACGGATGATCGGCAATTGCCCTACGCCACGCGCCAGGCGGCAGAAAAATACCCGGTCATCCTGTACACCTCGGCCAACTGCGCGGAAGTATGCGCCAGCGCCCGCGCCTTGCTGAACGGCCGCGGCGTCCCGTTCTCGGAGAAGCTCCTGAAAAGCGAAGAGGAAATCGCCGAGATTTCGAAACAGATGGGCAACGATAGCTTCATACCGGGCTTGAAAGTCGGAACTCAGGCTTTCGCCGGATACGAGACAGGAGCATGGAACAACCTGCTCGATCTCGCCGGGTATCCAAAAACCGCGCCGTACGGAGCCAAGCGATCCGGCGCGTTCAGCCAATGAAGCTCGCCAGTTGGAACGTAAATTCGCTCAAGATCCGCCTGCCGCAACTCCTGGAGTGGCTAGCGTCCCGGCAGCCGGATGTGGTTTGCCTGCAGGAGACCAAGCTCGAAGATCAGAACTTCCCGCACTTGGAAATCGAGGCGGTCGGATACAAAGCCGCATTCTTCGGGCAGAAGACCTACAACGGCGTGGCCCTGCTCTCACGATGCGGCTTGAGCGACATCGCGTGCGGCAACCCGCGTTTTCCGGACGAACAGAAGCGGCTGATCGCCGCCACCGTCGGGGCAACTCGGATCATCTGCGCCTACATGCCTAACGGACAGGCTGTCGGCAGCGACAAGTACGACTACAAGCTCGACTGGCTGCGAGCATTGACGGAATGGCTGCAGGATGAGATAGCCACCCACCCGGATCTTGTCCTGGCCGGTGATTTCAACATTGCCCCGGACGACCGCGACGTTTACGACCCCGCAGCCTGGGCCGGACAGATACTCTGTTCGGATGCGGAACGAACCGCCTTCCAGCGCCTCCTCGCGCTGGGCCTGAAGGACAGCTTCCGGCTCTTTGACCAGCCGGCAAAAACGTATTCGTGGTGGGATTACCGGATGCTCGGCTTTCAGAAGAACAACGGCCTGCGCATCGACCACATCCTTCTGTCAACGCAACTCGCCGAACGTTGCGTCGCGGCCGGAGTCGACCGCGAAATGCGCAAACGCGAACGCCCGTCTGATCACGCTCCAGTGACGGCGGAAATCACCGGATAGCGCAGACTCATTCCTTTGGGAAATCGGCCGCCCGAGCCACCGCTTCTCCAGCGCGGAATTCCTTGAGCAACGATTCCAGCCGTGCCGTGGAAACATCGAATGCGGCATTGCCGAGCAGCAAGTGGCTCGGCGGATTTGGCAACTTTACGGCGTCGACGATGGCCTTCACCGCACGCACCGGATCACCGGGCTGCTTGCCCGAGTACGCACGCAACTGCTCGCGTTTGACCCCGGAGGTTGTCGCATAGTCCTCTATGTGCAATGGACTTTCATTGGCGGAGCGCCCGGCCCAGTCGGTACGGAATCCGCTCGGCTCCACAACGATGACCTTGATGCCCAGAGGCTCCACTTCAAGGGCCAGCGATCCGGACAACCCTTCGACCGCGAACTTGGTGGCGCAGTAGTAACCCAACCCCGGGAAGGAATTGATGCCGGCAAGCGAAGCGATGTTGATGATAAAACCGCTGCGTTGCTGACGCATGCCGGGCAGCACGGCCTGGGTCATGCGGCCGAGAGCAAACACATTGACGTCGAACATCCGCCGCACCTCGGTTTCTTCGCTCTCCTCGACGGCGCCGAAATAGCCGATGCCGGCGTTGTTGACCAGCACATCGATGCGCCCGAAGCGGTCATGGGCCGCCTTGACCGCCGCGTCGATCTGCGCGTTGTCGGTCACGTCGAGCTTGAGAACAAGCGCCCCTTCGGAAGCCGAGAATTCCTTCAGATCCTCCGGCTTGCGCGCCGTCACGACGGCACGGTAACCGCACGCCAGCACATGCCGCGCCAGATCACGCCCGAAACCGGTGGAACAACCGGTAATGAACCACACGAGGCTTTCGCCAACCCCTGGATTGCCATTCACCATTCTTGTCTCCTCAGCAGTATTTTTGAAACAATGTTTTATTTTACTGCGCTGCTTGCCGTGTTAGCCAGACGAATGTAATCGGAAAGAGGCAGTTCCTCGGCCCTTGCCGTGGGCGAAATATTGAGGTGTACGAACAAGGCATCGTCGACGATACCCTTGAGGTTGTTGCGCAGCATCTTGCGCCGCTGGCCGAACGCCGCAGCCACCAGAGCGGCAAACCGCGCCTCGTCGCGTACCGTCAGATCCTCGGGAGCGCGCGGAATCAGTCGCACCACGGCGGAATCCACTTTTGGCGCCGGATCGAACGATTCCGGCGGTACGTCGAGCAACCAGTCCATCATGAAGCGGTATTGCAGCATCACGGAGAGCCGCCCGTAGTCGGCCGTTCCCGGCTCTGCCACCATGCGCTCGACGACTTCCTTCTGCAGCATGAAATGCATGTCGAAGACGCTGTCGGCGAACTGCGCCAGGTGGAACAGCAAAGGCGTGGAGATGTTGTAAGGCAAATTGCCGACCACATGCAGTTTCTGCCCGGGTTGCCCAACCAATCCGCCAAAATCGAAGGCCAGCGCGTCTCCTTCGTGGATCGTTAGTTTTTCGGCAGAATAACGTTGCCGCAACCGGGCCACGATATCGCGATCAATTTCGACCACATGCAGGTGGTCGAGTCGTTGCAGCAACGGTTCGGTGAGAGCCCCTAGGCCCGGTCCGATTTCGACGACCAGATCGTCACGCCGCGGCGCCACCGCACCGACAATCTCACCAATCACCTGCGCATCGATCAGGAAATTCTGCCCAAAACGCTTGCGCGCAACATGCTTGCTCATGCCTTACACCTCGACTCAAGCGTTTCAGTGCAGGCTAACCTGCGCCAGCAGGTTACGCCGGAGCTAAAGCGTTTGCGAGCTACGTGTTTGCTCATTCCGAGAACCTGAATCCAAACCCTTCAGTGCAGGCTAATCTGCGCCAGCAAGTTGCCCCAGAGCTGAAGCTTTTCATTGGCGCACTCCGGCGCGGTTTGCCATCTCGATGGCCTGATCGACGGCGACGAAGAGGCTGCCCGGGTCGGCGCGACCGGTACCGGCCAGTTCAAGCGCAGTTCCATGGTCCACTGAGGTCCGGATGATCGGCAGGCCAAGCGTGACATTGATGCCGTTGCCGAAGGTGGCGTATTTGAGCGCGGTCAATCCCTGGTCATGGTACATGGCCAGCACGCAGTCGCCCTGCGCCAGCATCGGCGGCGTGAACATCGTGTCGGCGGGCAGCGGGCCGACGAGCAACATCCCTTCCGCGCGCAATTTCTCGAGCACGGGTGAAATCACCTCGATCTCCTCGTTTCCAAGGTACCCCCCCTCACCGGCATGAGGATTAAGTCCGGCAACAAGAATGCGCGGCCGGGCGATCCCATACTTTCGGTACATCTCTTCATGCAGGATGCGCAGCGTCTGTTCCAACGATTCCCGGGTAATCGCGGCAGAAACCTCCTTCAACGGCAAGTGCGTGGTCGCCAGAGCCACCCGAAGCTCGCCGCCGGCAAGCATCATGACGACACGGTGCGTATGAGTCCTTTCGGCCAGATATTCAGTGTGACCCGTGAACGGTATGCCGCTATCGTTGATGACACCTTTATGCACTGGAGCCGTCACCATCGCCGCGAATTCGCCGGACTGGCACCCCACCAGCGCTCGGTCAAGCAAACGCAGCACGTAGGCGGCATTGGCCGGATCGAGCCGGCCGGGAACCGACAAGGTAGCGAGCGGAAGATGCAGAATATCCAGGGTTCCGGCTTGCGGGGCGCTATCCGGATCCCAGTCGCGCAGAGCAACGCGCGCATGCAGCATCGCTGCCCGCTCCGCTATCATCTTCCGGTCACCGAGAACGACGATGCGCGCAATCGTCCCGATAGAGTCGCCGCGCCCCGTTTGCTCGGCCAGCCGCAGGCAGAGTTCCGGCCCGATTCCTGCGGGCTCCCCGGAAGTCACCGCAATCACCGGCATGGTGCCCACACTCAGCGATCTTCCAGACGCACTTCGACGTAGGCCCGATCGCGCGCCTGACGCAGCCAGTCCTGATAGGCCTCGTCGAGCTTGCGCTCACGCAGTGCTTGGCGCGCCGCTGCCTTCTGACGATCAGCGGATACGTCCTGCACCCGCCGCTCGAGCACTTCGATCAAGTGGTAGCCAAACGGCGATTTGACGGGACGACTGACTTCGCCCGGCTTCAAGTCATTCATCGCACGCTCGAACTCGGGAACGGTATCGCCTGGATAGATCCACCCTAGGTCGCCTCCTTTCGTTGCCGACCCGTCCTGCGAATGGCTCCGGGCCAGTTCCGCGAATTTTTCTCCGTGCCTGATGCGGTCGTAGAGTCCTTCCATCTTGTGCAGAGCTTCCGATTCCGAAACGATCTCATTGACCTTGATCAGGATATGGCGGACATGCGTCTGCTGCACGGCGGGAAGACCACCCCCTCCCCCCCGCTTGGCCACCAGTTTGACGATATGGAAGCCATTCGGGCTGCGCAGGAGCGGTGCGACCTCCCCTGGTTTCAGCTTGACGACGACTTCAGAAAAGATAGTCGGCAGGCGGTCGAGTGGACGCATGCCCAGGCTACCTCCCTGCAAACCGTCCGGCGCATCGGAATAGGCGGCGGCGAGTTGGGAGAAATTCTCTCCCTTAACGGCACGATCCAGCACCTGATCCGCCTTGGCCTTGAGTCCGCTGATCTGTTCCGGACTGGCCGATTCGGGGGCGCGCAGCAGGATGTGGGCGACTTCGTACTCTTCACTGGCCCCGGCCTTGGCCGATTCTCCGCTCAGGTAGTTTTCGATCTCGCCTTCCGAAATGGCGATCTTGCTTTCCACCTCGCGCTCACGAACGCGGGCAATGGTCATTTCATTGCGGATATCCTCGCGGAATTTGTCAAACGCCACGCCGTCCTTTTGCAGAGCCTCGCGGAATTGCGCCATGGTCATTTTGTTGCCTGCGGCGATGCGCTGCAGGGCCTGGTCGAGTTGCACGTCGTCGATGCGCAACCCGATATCGCGCGCATGCTGCAACTGCACTTTGTCCATGATCAGGCGTTCCAGCATCTGCCGTTCCAGTACGTCGCGCGGTGGCAGCGGCGTCCCTTGGCGCCGCAATTGGCTGATCGCAACGCCAAGGCCAGAGCGCAGTTCATGCAAGGTAATCACTTCGTCGTTGACCACCGCCACGATGCGGTCGACCGGAACGGGTTCGCTATTGGCTCGCCGAGCCGTCTGCGCCGAAGCGACTGCCGACAGGCAGAAGAACAGCAGGACGATTCGCAGCAAAGATGTCATGTAATTTCCCTATTCATCAAAAACGGAACCGTCGCCCGGATCGCCGATCAGGCTGTAACCCTGGATATTCCTCTTGAGCAGATTCAACGGACTCGAACCGATGCGACCAAGACCGCTCAGTTCCAACTGGACAAAGAAGGAGGTCGAGGTATTCGTCGACGTTAGTGCCTGGCGCCGGACGACTCCGCGCAGGATCCAGCAACCGCCGTTGTACTCCAGGCCGGCGACCGATTCAATGATGCGCCCGCTTTGCGTCCCGGTAGAAAGAACCGTTCCATCATCCTTGAAGGAGTAGTTCAGGCGGCCGACCCCGTGCCAGGGGCCGGTAATCGGCCATTGTCCGGAAATATCCACCTGGTCGACCGGCGCGGTCACATCGCGGTTGTACCGGTAGGCCGTATTCAGCACCTTTCCCGGTTCCGGCTGGTAGCGCATTCCCACGGAATAGCGTTCGGTGCGCCGATCGTTCAAGTCGAACTGCACCGCGCTATCCGCATATACCTTCGGCAAAATCTGTCCGCTGAACGCCGCCAGGAAATCGGACCGATCCCACTTGTCGTTGTCATTCGTCGTAGCAACTCCCGTGAGCGCCACCTTGTTGCGGGTGAAATAGAAACGCTGCCCGATCATCGCCCGCATGATCTCGTTGCCCGTCGTTGGCTCAATCAGCCGGCTGGTCAACGCCGCCGTCAATTGATTGGCATTGTTGATGCGGTCCCATCCTGAAAACTGGTTCTCGGAGAATATCTGGGCAAAGTTGAAATCCGCCAGCCCAGTATCGAACAAGGGAATATCGCTCTGGTCCTTGTACGGGATGTTCACATAGTAAAGGCGCGGCTCGAGGGTCTGGGTGTAGTCACGCCCGAACCAGTTGCTCGAACGCTCGAAGGTCATGCCCGAATCAAGACTGAAAATCGGCAGGCTGACCGACATTGAATCCGAAATGCTGCTTGCTTGGTTAGTCAGCGAGTAACTCCGGTAATTCACCCCGAATTTTGGCGTCACGTACCAACCCGGCGTGACGTAAG
Organism: Candidatus Accumulibacter sp. UBA704; assembly: GCA_002304785.1. Taxonomy (GTDB): domain Bacteria; phylum Pseudomonadota; class Gammaproteobacteria; order Burkholderiales; family Rhodocyclaceae; genus Propionivibrio. The sequence continues at coordinate 105,124 of DBMG01000053.1, forward strand.
GCAGCGCGATCTGAGGATAGAGAACGGCACGCTTCCCGTCAGGATCGGAGATCTTGGTACCATTTATCGTCTGCTCGCGTTTGGTAAAAACCGTGTATTGCCCGAGAAAGCTCAGGTCGGTCTGATAGAAATCCGGTTTGCGCGCATTGAACGTGATCTGCGGCAGCATGCGGTACTGCTCCAGCACCGGATTGTCAGCGTCAGGCTGCAATGTCTGGTATTGCTGGAAGTTGATCGAACTGCTCCACCATCCTCCACCGCTGTAAGTCAGCATCCCCTGTTGCAGGAGCTGAGTCTTGGACGTCGAAGTTATATCTGTCGAGAGATCGGTGTAGTAGTAGTCATCCGACACCTTGTTGTAATTGATCAGCCCCGTGAAGCCGTTGCTCGTTGTCTGGTTGTGGAGCAGCGATACGCCAAAGCGATTGTCGTTGTCACGCAGATTGTCACTCGGCAGAAATTCGGCTTTCAGATTTCCCGTATAGAGGCCGCCATACGCGGTATTGAGGTACCGGAAATCGTTGCCTAGCTGGACGCCGCGCTTGCTCATGACCCGCGGCGAGATCGTCGCATCCATGTTGGGCGCGATGTTCCAGTAATATGGCTGCTCGTATTCGAAGCCGTTATCGCTGTTGGTACCGATCGACGGACGCAAGAACCCGGATTTGCGCTCGCTGTTGAGCGAGAAGGAGAACCAGGGCGAATACAGAATCGGCACATCCTTGAAGTAGATCGTCGCGTCCTTGGCGTCGCCGACCTCCCGGTCGTAATCCAACTGCAGTTCGTCCGTCTTGATATACCAGTCGTTGTTGCCAACGGGGCAGGTCGTATAGGTATTGCGCAGGAGCCGGAACTGGTTTTCGCCCTCGAAATTGATACGCTCCGCCTCTCCGCGCGACTCCGTCGTCGTGCTGAGCGCGATCTTCTCCTTCAACGTGGTTTGGCCGGGTTTGATATTCATGGCCCGCGGCGTTTCAAACCCGGAATTCCACCAGGAACTGCTGCTCAGCCGTTCCATATAAAGCTCCGAGGCGGCCCGGTCGTTGGCGGCCTTGCTGCCCGTCAGGGATTGGTGTTTCAGGTAGTAGGAAGGCTGTTCGAAATACCCGACCTGATCCTCAACCTTCAGCCGCATCTTCGGTCCGGAGACGACATCCTCTCCCTGCTGCAGGCGCACGTTGCCTTCGGCCTCGATCTCGTCATCCAACGGCCAATAGGTCAGGCGATCGGAATTGACGATCGTGCCGATCTTGCGCAGTTCGGCATCCCCTTCCGCGACGAATTCCCGATTAACTTCGCCAACCATGCGCTGGGAACTGAGGAAGGCCGGGCGCGGCACCGCGCTGTCCTTGGGCAGAGGCTCCATTTTCGGCGAAGACCGCAAGGCCAGCGCCGGACCCGTATCCGGCACATCACCCACCTCATGCGGCGCTGTTGCCGGCGCCAGCGGCGGCTGCGGTTCTGCGGACGAAGACTGCACCTGGCTGGGCGCTGCGCGCATCGTTGCCCCCGAGGAAGCCCCAGGACGTCCGGCAAGCTGCGTGGCAGGCACTGCAGGAGGCAAACCGAGAAGTGCCGGGTCTACGCGCAAGGGCCCCATGGACGACACACGCGAACCGGGAGTCGCCGGCATCGGGGAACCCTTGACCGGGTCCGGCATAGCGGCCCTCGCCGGTTCCTTTTGTACGGGGGTTACCGGTACGGGTTTTTCGACGGCACGGGCTTGCTCCGCGGATTCCGCCGGGGCCGCGGAAGCAGCCGTTTGAGCGGGTGGCGTTGCGGCTGGGGTGGGGACCTCCACGCCCGAAGACGCAGCCGCCTTAGCCGAGCTTGCCGGGCGTTCGGGTTCGGCTGGCCGGGCAATCGGCTTGGATTCCACTACCGGAGTTTCGATCGGCTTGACCTCAGCGCGCTCCTCCTTTTCTGCGGAGGCAGCCGGCTTCGCTGCCGGCGCAGGAGCTTGCTCGGGTTTTACCGGAGGCAACCCCAGCAGTACAGGATCAACCCGCAGCGGCGTACCGGCCTGCGCCGCCGCCTCGCCGGCATAACCGACGAAAATGGCGCTGGCAAAGCCGCAGCACATGAAAAGCGCGAGTTGTTTGCGTCGGGCAGTCCGATTCATCCGAACACTTCAGTCAAGTCAAACCTGCTCACGGGGCCGCCAGCACAGCATCCAACCGAGCGAGTGGTAAAATCGCCGCATTTTAGCACCTAAGCCCGGGGAGAAGCGGCATGCCGCGTACCGTCCTGCTGCGCGACTGGCTGAACCGCCTTTTCCCGCGCCAGCACTCCGAACAACAAATCGCCATTGAACCCGCGTCGGCCGACGCCAGTTTCCGCCGTTATTTCCGCATCACGCTGGACAACGGAGAAACGCGCATCGTCATGGACGCGCCGCCCGAGCACGAGGACTGCCGTCCATTCCTGCATGTCGCTGCTCTTTTCCGCGATGCCGGCGTGCATGTTCCCGAGGTTTTTGCGCAGGATCTCGAACAGGGATTCCTGTTGCTATCCGACCTGGGCAACACCACCTACCTGAACGTGCTTGACGCAGCAACGGCTCCGAGGCTTTACCGCGACGCCAACGCCGCGCTGGTCGACATCCAGCGTGCCAGCCGCTCCGGCGTCTTGCCCGACTACGATCGTGCATTGCTCGAACGCGAACTCAACCTGTTCCCCGACTGGTATGTCGCCAGACACCTGGGGCTCGCGCTTGACGACACCCAGTCTGCTGCGCTGCACGGCGTGTTCGAAACGCTGCTCGCCAACAACCTCGCGCAGCCGCAGGTCTTCGTGCATCGCGACTACCATTCGCGCAACTTGATGTTCCTCGAGCGTGGCTATCCGGCCAACCCGGGCATCATCGATTTCCAGGACGCGGTTTACGGCCCGATCACCTACGATCTCGTGTCGCTCTACCGCGACGCCTATATCGATTGGGACGAACAGCAGGAACTCGATTTCGTCATCCGTTACTGGGAAATGGCGCGCAAGGCCGGCTTGCCGGTCGATGCCAATTTCGACGTTTTCTACCGCGACTACGAATGGATGGGCGCACAGCGCCAGATCAAGGTGCTCGGCATTTTTGCCCGCCTCTGCCATCGTGACGGCAAGGACGGCTACCTCAAGGACATGCCGCGCGTGATGGCTTACCTTCGCCGTACCTGCGAACGCTACGGCGAACTGAGGCCGCTGTCCCGCCTGCTCGACCAGTTGGAAGAGCGCCAGGTGCAGTCTGGACTGACCTTCTGATGAAAGCCATGATCCTCGCCGCCGGGCGCGGCGAACGCATGCGCCCGCTCACCGACGCGACGCCCAAGCCATTGCTCATGGCCGGTGGCAAGCCGCTGATTGTCTGGCATCTGGAGCGGCTGGCCGCCAGCGGATTTCGCGACGTAGTGATCAACCACGCGCACCTCGGCACACAGATTGAAGTTGCACTGGGAGACGGCCGCGCATTCGGCCTGAACATCTGCTATTCCCCGGAACCACCGGGCGCCCTGGAAACCGCCGGAGGCATCGCTAACGCCCTTCCGCTGCTCGGCAGCCAACCTTTCCTGGTGGTTAACGGCGACGTCTGGTGCGACTGGGATTTCCACCGCGCGCACGCGCTCTCGGACCGGCTTGCCCACCTGGTCTTCGTCGATAACCCTCCGCAACATGCCGGAGGAGACTTCTGTCTCGAGAGAGAGACCGTACGCTACGCCAGCGAGCGCATTGGGCCGACCTACACCTACGCCGGCACCGGGGTTTTCTCGCCCGAATTTTTTGCCGAAGTGCCAGCCGGGGCCGTGATGAAACTGCGCCCGCTGCTCGATGCCGCCATCGCCCGGCGAGTACTGACCGGGGAACGCCACACAGGCCGCTGGGTCGACGTTGGAACACCGGAACGGCTGGCAGAATTGGACCGCGAGTTGAACGACCGAAGGCAAACCACATGAAACACGAACCCTATTCCTCGCGCCGCCGGGCGCTGCTCGAAAAAATCGGCGACGGAATCGCCATCGTCCCAACGGCACCGGAACGCATCCGCAACCGCGACTCACACCACCCCTACCGCTTCGACAGCTATTTTTGGTACCTCACCGGTTTTCCCGAACCCGAAGCTGT
>DBMG01000053.1:109300-109446 GCA_002304785.1 Candidatus Accumulibacter sp. UBA704
GAAGCATTTGCCTTCAACGAACTCGAGCGCATGTTGCCCGACCTGATCACCAACCGCGATGCCCTGTGGCACGCGCTCGGGCACGACGCTGCCTGGGACGCGAAAATCGTCGCCGCACTGAACACGGTCCGGGCCCAGGTACGCGC
>DBMG01000050.1:0-7978 GCA_002304785.1 Candidatus Accumulibacter sp. UBA704
CCTTCGGTCGATACCGGCATGGGCCTGGAGCGCATCACCGCCGTGCTGCAGCACGTGAACAGCAACTACGACATCGATCTCCTGCAGAGCCTGGTCAAGGCCGCGGCGCGCGAGACCAGTGCCAACGACATGGACAGCCCGTCGTTGCGCGTGCTTGCCGATCACATCCGCGCCTGCTCGTTCCTCATCGCCGATGGTGTCATTCCCGGCAACGAGGGGCGCGGCTACGTTCTGCGCCGCATCATTCGCCGCGCCATTCGTCACGGCTACAAGCTCGGCGCCCGCGCGGCCTTCTTCCATCGCATGGTTCCCGACCTGGTGGCCGAGATGGGCAGTGCCTACCCGGAACTGGTCAGCGGCGAGAAGCGAGTCACCGAAGTTCTCAAGCAGGAAGAGGATCGGTTCTTCTCCACCATCGAGCACGGCATGGCCATCCTCGAGAGCGAACTGGCGGCGATGGACGGCAAGGGCGTGTTCAACGGCGAGACGGCGTTCAAGCTGCACGACACCTTCGGCTTCCCGCTCGATTTGACCGCCGACATCTGCCGCGAGCGCGGCGTGTCCGTCGATTCGGCGGGTTTTGAAATCGCGATGAATCGGCAGAAGGAACAGGCGCGCGCCGCCGGCAAGTTCAAGATGTCGGCCGCGCTCGAATACAGCGGTCCGGAAACGACGTTCCGCGGCTACGAGACCCTGGAGTTCAAGGGCAAGGTGCTGGCGCTGTACAAGGACGGAACGCCGGTCGGTGAGTTGAACGAGGGTGACGCGGGCACCGTGGTGCTCGACGAGACGCCCTTCTACGCCGAGTCCGGCGGCCAGGTTGGCGATCGCGGCGCGCTGCAGTCGGCGCACGGGATTTTTGCCGTCGAGGATACGCAGAAGATTCAGGCCGCCGTGTTCGGGCACCAGGGCGTGTTGAAGACCGGCAGCCTGAAGGTGGGCGATGCGGTCAGTGCCAGGGTCGACCTCGTCGCACGCAAGCGCACCATGCGCAACCACTCGGCGACGCATCTGATGCACAAGGCGCTGCGCGAAGTGCTGGGTGACCACGTGCAGCAGAAAGGTTCGCAGGTCGATCCCGACAAGACGCGTTTCGATTTCGTGCATAACCAGCCTCTGACCGACGAGGAAATCCGCCGCGTGGAGAACATCGTCAATGCGGAAATTCTGGAAAACGCCGAATGCCTGCATCGTGTGATGCCGATCGGCGATGCGCAGAAGCTCGGGGCGATGATGCTTTTTGGTGAAAAGTACGGTGACGAAGTGCGAGTTATCGACATCGGTTCGTCGCGCGAATTGTGCGGCGGCACGCACGTGAAGCGCACCGGCGACATCGGCGTCTTCACCGTCGTGGCTGAAGGCGGGGTGGCGGCCGGCATACGTCGCGTCGAGGCGATTACCGGCGACGTGGCGCTGGCCTACATGCAAGGCATGGAGACGGCGCTGGGCGGCGTGGCCGGCACGCTCAAGGTCCAACCCAACGATGTGCAGGCCCGCGTCTACTCGATTCTCGATCAGGTGCGCCAGCTCGAGCGCGAACTCGCGCTGCTCAAGAGCAAGCAGGTGGCGGCGCAGGGCGACAGCCTGATCGCTCAGGCTGTCGGGGTGAAAGGCGCGAAGGTGTTGGCCGCCACGCTGGAAGACGCGGACGTCAATGCCTTGCGCTCGACAATGGACAAGCTGCGCGACAAGCTCAAGAGCGCTGCCGTGGTGCTGGCATCGACCGGTAGCGGCAAGGTGACGCTGATTGCCGGCGTGACGCCTGACCTGACCGGCAAGGTCAAGGCCGGCGAACTCGTGAACTTCGTCGCCCAGCAGGTCGGCGGCAAGGGCGGCGGCCGACCGGACATGGCGCAGGCGGGTGGCACGGATCCCGAGAAGCTTCCGGCGGCTCTGGCTTCAGTCAAAGGCTGGGTCGAGCAGAAGCTGTAGCTTCAGTCCGCCAACCCGGATACGGCTGCCCCGGCGATCGGGTGTGGCCGTTTTTTTTGAGGTCGTTCAGGCCGGATAGCCGATGCTTTGACCGAGAATGATGCGTTGCTGCGGCCCCAATCCCAGGGCCGTGCCCAGCGCCTCACGGTCGATCGAGCCGCGCACGACGGTGGCCAGCCCGAAGGAGGCGCAGAAGAGGTAGGCGTTCTCCACGCTGAAGCCAACGTCGGTGGAGCTATAGACCAGTTGCTGTTCGGGATTGAGATCGGGCATGCGCGTGTAGTCGGCGACGTAGATCAGGTTGATCGGCGCCGTGGCGACGAAATCCTGCTTGCCGGCGAGCGTCCGCAGGTCGTCTGTCGTGACGGTTTCCAACGCGTGCCGTTCGATGTCATAGCGGTGGGTGCCGGCCGCAGTGATTACGAATACGGTGACTTCCCGGCGGCTGCGCCCGTTCGGCACGGTGAGCTTGCCGCTCTCCGGGCGGCTGATGCCGATCGTAGCCCACAGGAGATTGGCAAGCGTTTGCGGCGACAGCTGGCGGTCGCTGAATTCGCGGGCCGACTGGCGTTCCCGGATGGCGGTCATCAAAGGCTTGCCGCCTTCCATCTCCGGGGCGGGGAGAGCGGTCGTGGCATTGGTCATGGTATTCGGCTCGGAAAATGGCGAAGCGCGAATTCTATCCTGCCGAAAGCGATCGGGTGCCGTCCGCCAATGCCGGCCCGGTGAGTGGCGATCAGACGCAGGCCGTCATGCCGCCATCGACGTAGAGGATCTGGCCGTTCACGAAGCTCGACGCGTCGGAGGCGAGGAAGATGGCTGCGCCGTTGAGTTCCTCGACCTGCCCCCAGCGACCGGCGGGCGTGCGCTTGCACAGCCAGGCGGAAAACTCGTCGTTCTCGACCAGCGCCTTGTTCATTTCGGTGGCGAAATAGCCGGGCGCGAGGCCGTTGGCCTGGATGCCGTATTTGGCCCAGTCGGCGCACATGCCCTTGGTCAGGTTGGCGACGGCGCCTTTCGACGCGGTGTAGGGGGCGATCGTCGGGCGACCCAACTGGCTTTGCACCGAGCAGATGTTGATGATCTTGCCGCGGCGGCGCTGGATCATGTGCCGGGCGACGGCCTGCGAGACGTAGAACACGCTGCTCACGTTGTTGGCCAGGATGGCGTCCCAGTTCTCGCTCGGGAAGTCCTCCAGCGGCGCGCGGCGCTGGATGCCGGCGTTGTTGATCAGGATGTCGATGGCTCCGAAGTCGCGTTCGATGCGGGCGACGGCATCGACGACGGCCGCTTGTTGCGTGACGTCGAAGGCGGCACATTCGGCGGCAAAACCCTCGGCACGCATCTTTTCCGTCGCGGCCGCCACGCGTGTCTCGTCGCGGCCGTTGAGTACGATGGTGGCGCCTGCGCGGGCAAGGCCATAGGCCAGCGCCAGCCCGATGCCTTGCGTGGAGCCCGTGATCAGGGCGCGGCGCCCGTCGAGCTGAAAAAGTCCGGTTTGCATCGTTGAACTCCAATAAGAAATAGTGATTGACTTGTAAAAGGCATTTGGATGCTTTATACACCCGTATTGCGGCGAGTTTCCAATGCCGTCTTGTGATTGTCTTATCAATTATCGTGATAATCAGGGCGGGGGCGCGTCCCGGAAAGGCGCCGTGCTCCGTGACTGCGGGAGAACATGGAACTTCGCTTGTTGCGGTCCTTCGTGGTGCTTGCCGAGGAGTTGCATTTCGGACGAGCGGCCGAACGCCTGTGCATCGTTCAGCCGGCCCTGAGCATGCAGATCCGGTCGCTGGAAAACGAACTCGGGGCGGTGCTTTTCGATCGCGACCGTCATCGGGTCGAACTGAGCGCGGCGGGGCGGGTTTTTCTGCCGGAGGCGCAGGCCACGCTGGACCAGGCGCAGCGCGCCGTACAACGGGTCAGGGCGGCGGAAGCCGGCGAGGTCGGGATGATCCGGCTGGGTTTCGTTTCGTCGGTGCTCCCCGCCTATCTGCCTCAGCTGATCCGCGAACTGCACGCGCGCCATCCGTTGATCGAACTTGAACTGAAGGATATGCCAACGCCGGATCAGTTGGGCGCGCTGAGGACGAATGCCATCGATTTCGGCTTCGTGCGTCTGCCGATCGACGACAAGCGCGTAACCACGCGGACCGTGCTCGAAGAGGAATTCATCGTCGTGCTGCCGGCGGGGCATGCGTTATGTGCCGTATCCGAGGTGGCTCCTGCCGATCTGGCCGGGCATCCGGCGTTTTTCCTGGCGCGGCGCTTTGCGCCCGGCTTCCACGACGCGTTCCTGCTGGCGATGAAGCGCAGCGGCACGCCGTTGGTGATCGCGCGGGAACTGGGAGAGTTCACCACCATGGTCGCGCTGATTGCCGCCGGCATGGGGATCGGAGTCGTGCCAAAGCTGGCCATGGTGGCCAAGCCCGATAACGTTGAAATCCGCCCGCTGCGCTTGCCGGAGTGCCGATCGCGCGTCGGGTTGGCGTGGACGGAACTCGATACGCCGATCAAGCGGACGTTCTTCAGGTACCTCGGGGGATAAGCGGTGGCCGCTTCCGCGGCGGCCCCGGGAATTACACCCCCTCGAGAAGTTTTCTCGCCCGCTCTACCCCCAGGCGCGGACTGGTCAGCACCGGCTTCTTCACGTCCTGCAATTCCGGCAGGAGGACGGTCATGCTGCCCTGCGCAAGGACAATGACATCGCATTCCGCCTCAGCCCGGCGCACCGATTCGAGCACCATGGCGTTGTGCTTTTCCCGGTTCTTCTCCTTCATCAGCACGTCGAGAGCACCGTCGACCAGGTATTCGACGACGTCGATCTGTTTGCCGGCCTCGGCCGCTTTGCTGCGCACGAGGTTGCAGCTCGGTTTCATGGTGCTCCTGACGGTGGCCACGACCCCGATCTTCTTGCCGAGTTCGACCGCCTTTTCAGACATCGGGGCGTCGACCTTGAGCACCGGGACCGAGACCAACTGTGCGGCGATGTCCGCCGCCTCGCCGACGGAAGAGCACTGATTGAAGATCAGGTCGGCGCCGTTGGCCGCCGCGGCCTGCACGTAGGAGCACATGCGGCTGATGACCTTGGGCGTAATTCCGCCGTTCTGCATGACGTCGTGCAGCAGACTGTCGTCGACAATGTTATGCACCTTGGCGTCCGGCACCAGTTCGGCAAACAGGGCATTGAGTTCGGCATGCGACACGAGGCTGGTATGGATGATGTAGACCTTCTTCATTTCCGGTCTCCGGTAAACAGGATCAGCCCGATCAGCTTCAGGGGTGTATCGCCGGTGTTTTCGATGCCGTGGCTATGGTGGTCGTCGACCAGCGTCAGGTCGCCGGCTTCGACATCGTAGACATCTTCATTATTGAGGTAGCGGCCGCGTCCCTGGAGGATGTAGTAGGCCTCCACGTCGCCTTCATGCCGGTGCAGTCCGACCGAGGCGCCGGGCGGGACGGTGAGTTCGGCGAACAGGCGGCCCTTGCCGAGCAACTCGTCCGGCTTGAGCAGGTGCTTGACGGTGACGGTGCCCTTGCCGCCGCGCATGGCTTCGTTGTGCTGCGTGAACATCTCGGAACTGTGTCGGTAGAGCATGGCTTCTCCTCGGGACTGGCGATTGATCGGAGCTGAAGCGCCCATCGTAACGCATCGCGGTCCAACGCGCCTCAACGAGCCGGGATCGGCGGATAATGGGTACTTTAACCAGTCGGAGCAAGTCATGCGAACCATGAAAATCGGGAAGTCGGGCATCGAGGCGTCGGTCGTCGGCATGGGTGCCTGGGCCATCGGCGGCGACAGCATGTGGGGGGCGAGCGACGATGCGGAGTCCATCCGCACCATCCATCACGCGCGCGAACTGGGCGTCACCCTGCTCGACACGGCGCCGGCCTACGGGCTCGGGCACAGCGAGGAAGTCGTCGGCAAGGCGCTGGTCGGGCGGCGCGGCGATTACGTCCTGTCCACCAAGTGCGGTCTGCGCTGGGATGGCAAGGAAGGCGCTCTGATGATGGAACGCGATGGCGTGCGCATCGTGCGCAACTCGCGTCCCGAGAGCATCGCCGAGGAAGTCGAGATGAGCCTGAAGCGCCTGCAGACCGACTACATCGATATCTACATCGTGCACTGGCAGGAACTGCCCGAGTTTCCCTGCCCGATTGCCGATACGATGGGCTTTCTGGGCGAACTCAAGAAGCAGGGCAAGATCCGCGCAATCGGCGCGTCCAACCTGAGTGATGCGCAGTTCCTCGAGTACGTCCAGGCCGGCCAGCTCGATCTGATCCAGGAAAAGTACAGCATGCTCGACCGCGGCGTCGGCGACCGGCTGTTCGGGTTATGCGACCAGTACGGCGTGACCTTTCAGGCGTACTCGCCGCTCGAGCGGGGTGTTCTCAGCGGCAAGATCACGGACGCCTCTCAGGTGCACATGGGCGTGGCGCGCAGCCGCATCAAGTGGTTCCAGCCGGAGAACCTGCCGAAGATCGCGGCGCTGACCGGGAAGTGGGCGCCGCTGTGCAAGAAATACGGTTGCACCATGACGCAACTGGTGATCGGCTGGACCGCGGCGCAGGGCAACGGCAGCAATGTCAATGTTCTGTGCGGCGCGCGCAAGCTCGATCAGATCGAGGACAACGCCAAGGGTGGCGATGTCGTCCTCGACGCGGCGGACATCGCGACGATGCGTCGGGACGCCGAGGGAATTGCCTAGAGACGGCGAATCTTCTCCAGTAGCGCCGTCGTCGATTTCTGGTGGATGAACGGGATCGACACGACCTTGCCGCCCCAGCCGGCGACCTCCTTGTTGCCGACGATCTTGTCGACCGGCCAGTCGCCGCCCTTGACCAGCACGTCGGGGCGGCAGTCGAGGATGCGCGCGATCGGCGTGTCCTCGTCGAACCAGGTCACCAGCGACACGCATTCGAGCGCGGCCATCACCGCCAGCCGGTCGGCCAGCGTGTTCACCGGCCGGTCGTCGCCTTTTCCGAGGCGCTTGACCGAGGCGTCGGTGTTCAGCGCCACGACCATCGCCGCGCCGAGCGCCCGCGCCTGTCCCAGCAGCGTGACGTGGCCACGGTGCAGGATGTCGAAGCAGCCGTTGGTGAAAACCAGCGGGCGCGGCAGTTGCGCAAGGCGGGCGGGCAGGTCGCCGGGGGCGACGATCTTGGTTTCAAAGGCGGGCGCGGGGAAGGTGCTCATCTGGAGGGTTCCGAAATAGGCGAGGGATACGGGGCTGACCAGGCGATTCTAGCTTGTTTTTCCGCTGCCGCTGAGGCACAGTCGACAGGTCCGCATGACTGACGCGATTGAGGGGAGGCGACACCCCGAGGGAGTGCGGATCGAGGCGAAAGCTTCGCGAAGCCGCGCGTCTGGGCGTTTTCCGCTGGTCTCAGCGGGGCGTCCTGAAGTGTTGAATGTCCCTGCTGCGACCGCTCACTTTCCCTTCGTGGAGGTCGCCATGCAACAAGCCGTTTCCGCCGTTTCAACTTCTCCCGCAACACTCTCGCAAACCGATCCTCATCTCGCGTCGCTGCTGTGCGCCGAAGAGGCGCGCCAGCGCGGCAAGGTGCGCCTGATCGCCTCGGAAAACTACGCCTCCCGTGCGGTGCGCGAAGCGTGCTCGTCGGTTATCACCAACCAGTATTCCGAGGGCTACCCCGGCGCGCGCTACTACGAGGGCCAGCAGATCGTGGATCAGGTCGAGCGCCTGGCAGTCGACCGCGCCAAGGCCTTGTTCAGCGCCGAACACGCCAACGTGCAGCCGCACTCGGGATCGCCTGCCAACCTGGCCGTGTACCTGGCCTTCCTCAAACCCGGCGACACCGTGCTGGGCATGCAGCTGGCGCACGGCGGGCACTTGACGCACGGCTCGAAGGCCTCGATTACCGGCAAGCATTGGAACATCGTCTCCTATGGGCTCGATCCGCAGACGCGCTTTCTCGATTACACCCGGATTCGCGACCTCGCCCGTGAGCACCGTCCGAAGCTGATCATCGCCGGACACTCGGCGTATCCTCGCCGGATCGACTTTTCCGCTTTCCGCGACAT
>DBMG01000050.1:7999-22256 GCA_002304785.1 Candidatus Accumulibacter sp. UBA704
CGCACCCCTCACCGGTTCCGTTCGCCGACGTGGTGACGACGACCACCCACAAATCCTTGCGCGGCCCGCGCGGAGCGATGATCCTGTGTCGTGCCGAGCACGCGGCGAAGATCGACAAGGCGGTGTTTCCCGGCTTGCAGGGCGGGCCGCACAACGCCATCACGGCGGCGATCGCGGTGAGCCTGCAGGAAGCGCTGCGCCCCGACTTTGCCGCCTACGCCGCGCAGTGTGTGGCCAATGCCCGCACGCTGGCCGAAGGTCTTGCCGCGCGCGGCTTCGACCTGGTGACCGGCGGTACCGATAACCATCTGGTGCTGGTCGACCTGCGCAACAAGGGGCTCGGCGGCAAGCCGCTCGCTGCCGCGCTTGATCGCGCCGGACTGGTCGGCAACTACAATGCCGTGCCTTGGGACGACCAGCCGCCGCAGAACCCGTCCGGCCTGCGCCTCGGCTCGCCGGCAATGACCACGCGCGGTTTCCACGAGCCGGAATTCCGCCAGGTTGCCGACTGGATCGGCCGCGTCGTCGAATCCGGATTGGACGAAAAAGTCATTGCGACCGTGGCTGGCGAAACGCGTGCGCTGTGCGAAGGCTTTCCGATGCCGTGAGGTTCTTCCCCGCAGGCCTCTTGCGCCCTCGTCGCACCGGCTTTTGACGGTGCGACGAGCGGAATTGACGCGGATTACTGGGCGCGCGGCTCGACCGGTGCCGAACCGGAAGCGGGTTTTTCGTTCGACTGCGCGACGTCGAGTTCGCGCGCCTTGGCCGGTGTGATGATTTCCATCAGCGGGACAACCTTTTTCACGCCGGCTGTCGTGCGCGCCACATTGATGGCCGAGTCGGCTTCGGCCTGAGTGACCAGTCCCAGCAAGAACACGGTCCCGGCTTCGGTCACGACTTTGACGTGCAGCGGGTTGTACTTGCCGGAATCGACCGAGCGGCTCTTGACCTTGGAGGTGATGAAGGAATCGTTGCTGCGATTAGTGAGCGACGATGAGGGGCCGACCACCAGTTCGTTATGAACGCCCAGCACGTTCGGGACGCCGGAAACGATGCGTTCGACCTCGGCCTTTACCTCTTCGGAGGCTGCTTCGCCGGTCAGCAGCACCTTGCGGTTGTAGCTGGTAAAGTTGAAATGTCCGCGATCCTTGAGCTTTTCGCCGACGCGTGACTCAGCTTTCCATTCAATCGATTCGTCCTCGGTCTGGGTGCCGAGCGAGCGCCGGTCCATGGTCGCAACGACTCCGGTGCCGACGCCGGCGGCAACGACCGGGAAACAGCCCTGCAGGGCGGGAACGACAGTGGCGCCGATGAGCAGCGCGGCAATCAGGTTCTTTCTCATTCTTCAACTCCTAAAAGCAGGCAATCAATGCCATCGCACAGGCAGTGGATGGCGAGCAAGTGTACTTCCTGGATGCGGGCGGTACGGTCGGAAGGGACGCAGATGTGAACATCGGAATCGCGCAGTATCTGTCCAATCTCTCCGCCACCCTTGCCGGTTAACGCCACAACATGCAAGTCGTTGTCATGCGCCGCGCGGATGGCCTCGACGATGCTTGGCGAGTTTCCGGAGGTGGAAATGGCGAGCAATACGTCGCCCGGTTGGCCGAGCGCGCGCACCTGGCGCTCGAAGACTGTCTTGTAGCCGTAGTCGTTGGCGACGGCGGTCATGATCGAGCTGTCAGTGCTCAGGGCGACGGCGGCCAGGCCCTGCCGCTCCATCTCGAAACGGCCGACCAGTTCGGCAGCGAAATGCTGTGCGTCGGCCGCCGATCCGCCATTGCCGCAGGCGAGAATCTTGCCGTTATTGACCAGGGCGCCAACCATCAATTCGGTGGCGCCGGCGAGCGGGGCGGCAAGCATTTCGCGAGCGTCGAGCTTGGTCTGCGCACTGTCGGCAAAGTGCTGGCTGATACGGGAAATCAAATCCATGGTCTTCGATGGGGGATGGTAACGGTCGGTTAGTCTAGCACTACAGCGTCAGATACACCGCGAACTCGACGCGCCGCCAGGGGTCGGGGTCGTCGCGCATGCGGGTGACGCGCGCTTCGAGGTGTTCTCCGGCGTCCAGTGCCCGGGCGGCGGCCCGGTTTTCCGCGCGCGGCACGTAGCCGAGCTTGTGCCCGTTCCATTCGACGCGGATGGCGTTGCGGTCATGCCGGTTGTCAGGCTCCCGGATCAGTGTCAAGCGGTCGCCGACGCGGATTTCGTTCCACACCTTACTGACCGCGTAATACTGGCTGCCCGCCAGCGGGGAGTTCTGGGTGAGTATCCCGATCGTCTCGGCGGCAGCGGGCAGCGAGGGCAGAAGGCAAAGTGCAAGAAGGCTAGTCCGCAGAAAACGCATTTTTCACCCACTCGATGTTCCGTTCGCTGGTGCCGTCCAGCAACAGGCAGTCGAAGCGGCAATCGCGATCGTGCTTGCGATGGGCGGCAAGATAGTGTTGCGCCGCAAGGACGATCCGTCGTTGTTTCGCCGCCGTGATGCTGGCGGCGGCGCCACCGAACTCGGCATTGCGGCGCAGGCGGACTTCGACGAAGACCAGGCCAGTTCCGTCGCGGCAGACCAGGTCGATCTCACCGCCGCGGCAGCGATAGTTGCGCGCGGCGACGGTCAGGCCGTGTTTCTCGAGAAAACGTGCCGCGAGGTTCTCCGCGATTTGCCCGGTGGCTGTCGTGGTATCGTTGTCGTTCATCGAAAGTGTGATCGCCATGACGGAAGAATCTCCCGCATTATATGTAGTCCCCACTCCCCTGGGAAATCTCGGCGACATTACGCAGCGAGCTCTCGACGTGTTGCGCCAGGTCAGCTGGGTGGCCGCCGAAGATACGCGGCATACGGCCCCGTTGCTCAAGCACTACGGCGTGTCGGCCCGCTTGCTGGCCGCGCACGAACATAACGAAGAGGCGGCGGCGCAACAGATCGTTGCCCGGCTGAACGACGGCGAATCGGTAGCGCTGGTCTCCGATGCCGGCACCCCGGCGGTCTCCGACCCCGGCGCCCGACTCGTGGCGCGGGTACGGCAGGCGGGCTTTCGCGTCGTTCCCTTGCCTGGCCCGTGCGCGGCGGTGACCGCGCTGTCGGCGTCCGGCCTGAGCGAGCCGCATTTCCTCTTCTACGGTTTTCTTCCGGCCAAGGCACGTCAGCGCGAGGATGCTCTGCGGGAATTGGCCGGGTTGCCTTGCGCGCTGGTGTTCTACGAGGCGCCGCACCGGATTCTGGAAACGGTGGAGTCGCTCGCCACGGTGCTTGGCGGTGCGCGCACGCTGGTTATCGCCCGCGAACTCACCAAGCTGTTCGAGACGATCCACGCCTGCCTATTGGGCGAGGCCCTGGCGTGGTTGCAGGAGGATGCGAACCGGCAGCGCGGCGAGTTCGTGCTGCTGATTTCGGGGGCGCTCGAATCGGGAGACGACCTCGAGGGCGAGCGGGTGCTGCAACTTCTGCTTGCTGAGGGCTTGCCGGTCAGTCAGGCGGCCCGTTTGGCGCACGGGATTACCGGGGCCGGCAAGAATGCGATGTATGAACTGGCGTTGTCCTTGAGGAAAGGGGCGGCGACGTAATTCACTGAGTTCGCCGGGTGAGGGGGCGATTGTCGCAGCGGGTTGGGCGCGCCGCCTCCTCGATCTTCTTTTCATCTAGAATTCAGCCATTCCATTCTGAATCGACACCATGCGTCTTACGATTACCCGTCCCGATGACTGGCACCTGCATCTGCGTGACGGCGAAGCGCTGCGCGCTGTCTTGCCGCACAGCGCGAGGCAATTCGCCCGCGCGATCATCATGCCCAACCTGCGTCCTCCGGTGACGACGGTAGCCGCCGCCGCCGAGTACCGCCAGCGAATCCTGACGGTTTTACCGGCAGGATCGGGTTTCGAGCCGCTGATGACGCTATATCTCACCGACAATACCCCGGCGGACGAAATCCGGCGCGCCGCGGACAGCGGCTTCGTCAAGGCCGTCAAGCTGTATCCGGCCGGAGCGACGACGAATTCGGACGCCGGGGTGACCGATCTCGCCAAGTGCGACGCGGCGTTGGCCGAGATGGAAAAGTTGGGGATGCCTCTGCTCGTGCATGGCGAAGTCACCGATCCGGCGATCGACATCTTCGATCGCGAGAACGTGTTCATCGAAGCCGTGTTGAAGCCGTTGCTGGCCAGTCGTCCCGGCCTGCGCGTGGTGTTCGAGCACATTACGACGAAGGATGCCGCCGAATTCGTGGCATCGGCCGGCGATAACGTGGCGGCGACGATCACCGCGCACCATCTTCTCTATAACCGCAATGCCATCTTCGCCGGCGGCGTCCGTCCGCATTATTACTGCCTGCCGGTGCTGAAGCGCGAAATGCACCGCGCGGCCCTGGTGTGCGCGGCCACGTCGGGCAGTCCGAAGTACTTCCTCGGCACCGATTCGGCGCCGCATGCCCGGCACACCAAGGAAGCGTCATGCGGTTGCGCCGGGTGCTATACCGCGTTGGCGGCCTTGGAGCTTTATGCCGAAGCCTTTGAGATGGCCGGAGCGCTCGACCGGCTGGAAGCGTTCGCCAGTTTCAATGGCCCGGATTTCTATCGGCTGCCGCGCAATTCCGGGATCGTGACCCTGGAGAAACGGGCGTGGACCGTGCCGGAGGCGCTGGCCTATGCCGCCGAAGATGAGTTGGTGCCGTTGCGTGCCGGCGAGACGCTGTCCTGGAAACTGGCTGCTTGATGATCGTGTCGCGATGAACGGGAGATCCTTCGTGTTCCCACTCCGATTTGTGCCGCTCTTGCTGTTGCCGTTGCTGGCAGGGTGTTCCGACCTGCGTGCCAGCTTTGAGATCAAAGGCAGCGCACACGCGCTGAGCCTGATCCGCATTACCGGCATGCCTTGGGAGAAAACGGCGAAATACTCGATTGTTGCTGCGCGCATGCCCGATTGCATGCGTCGGCACGCCATGTCGGAAGCCGGTCTCAGCGCCAAGGTCGAAGTCTATGCGCCGGGCAACGATGCCTGGATACTCAGGCAAGACGGAAGCATGTACGTCGTCGAAACGCGTACCTGCGAAGGTTTCGCCAAGCTGGACGCTGTTCCGGAAGGCGGATTGGGCCCCTTGATGGGAAGCTTCGAGATGCGTGGGGATACCCTGGTCTTTGCCGCTGCGCCCAAGGTTGAGCCGCCTGCGGCGGGCATTCCGTCTGCCTCGCCGGAGCCGAAATGACCGGGTATGACCTGAGCGGCGTATAATCGGCCCGGGAAGTCGGCCAGGCAACCGCTGCGTGCTTCGGTGCGGAGAGGAAAGTCCGGGCTTCACAGAGCAAGATGCCGGTTAACGACCGGGCACCGCGAGGTGACGGAAAGTGCAACAGAGAACAGACCGCCGATGGCCGAAAGGACTTCGCCGCCGCAAGGCGGCAAAGTCCTTCATGCAGAGCAGGGAGACCTGTTCTGCCGGCACAGGCAAGGGTGAAACGGCGAGGTAAGAGCTCACCGCGGACGTGGTAACACGGACGGCACGGCAAACCCCATCTGAAGCAAGGCCAAATAGGGAAGCGCATGGCGTGGCTCGCGTTGCTTCCGGGTAGGCTGCTTGAGCGTACTGGCAACAGTATGCCTAGAGGAATGGTTGTCCACGACAGAACCCGGCTTATCGGCCGGCTTCCCCCTCTTTTCGTTGCGATGCGTGGTGTTCGCAGTGATAAACTGCCCGACGGGTCCAGTTTCCAGATATTCCATTTCCATTCTTACGGGGGCGTGCACAATGTTGAGAAGCATCCGCTTGGCTTTGGTTTCGTCATTGGTCGCTCTGTCGGCAATGAGCGTTCATGCCGCCGATACGTGGCCGACTCAAACGGTTCGTCTGGTGGTGCCGACGCCGGCGGGGAGTTCCGTCGATATCGTGGCCCGGGTAGTCGCCGAGAAACTGGGCGGAATGCTCGGCCAGACCGTCATCGTCGACAACAAGGGCGGAGCAGGTGGAACGATCGGTGCCGATGCCGTAGCCAAGGCGCGTGACGGACACACGTTCCTGCTGGCCTACAACGGACCGGTGACCGTTGCGCCGGCGATGTTCCCGAAGTTGCCATATAACCCGCAACGCGACCTTGCGCCGGTCATTCTGGCGGTGACCCAGCCCAACGTGCTGGCCGTTCGCACCGACCTCAAGGTCAATTCGGTCAAGGAGCTGATCGCCCTGGCCAAGACGCGGCCAGGCAAGATTGATTACGCCTCGGTCGGCAACGGCTCGCTTTCGCACCTGGCCATGGAAATGCTCAAGATGAAGAGCGATACGTTCCTTCTGCATATTCCGTTCAATGGCGGGCCGGCCGCCTCGCTGGCCTTGGGGCGTGGGGACGTGCAGGTGCTGTTTGCGGCCCTGTCGAACGTGCAGGCATTGGTGAAAGATGGCCGGGTCAAACTGCTGGCGGTGTCCAATGCCAAGCGCTCGGCAGCCGTTCCCGAGCTGCCGACGATCGCCGAGCAGGGGTTCCCCGGCTTTGACGCAACGACGTGGAATGGCTTCATGGCGCCGGCGAGCACGCCGAAAGAAGTGGTGGTCCGCCTGAACAAGGCAATCGACCAGATTCTGGCAATGCCTGAAGTGAAGCAAAAATTGCTGGTGGCTGGGGCGGAAACCGCTGGTGGCTCGGTGGAGCAATTCGGTGCGCTGCTCAAGAGCGAGACGGCGGCCTGGGCGGCGGTTATCGAACGCACGGGGATCAAGCCGGATTGATGAGAGGAATCCGGCTTCGCCGGTAGATGCCGGCAATTTCCGCGGCCACGGGCGGTCAGAGTTGCGGGATTGGAGCAGTAATCAGGAAATGGCGGCAGATCCCAGCGGGTCTGCCGCTTTTTATTTCGGAGTTTCGCCACTGTTGTTTTTTCTCTTGGACATGGCTTTGCCGAGCGAGAGCGAAGCCTCTCTGTCTTTCTGCATACTCTCGTGACAAACAACTTTAACTAGGGGGTTTTGCCCATTGTTTTTAAAGAGTATTTTGTTTGTGTTTTTTCTTGAAAATGCGCTGTAAGTCCTTGTAGTCATTGAGGAAAGTTACAGAAATACTTCTTGCTTTGCCCTGTTCTTTGTCTTAAAGTGGGGCCTAGTGGTAAAAAGTGGGGAGACGGGGTGTTTCCCGTCGATCGGCAAGAGGTGCAAATGTGATGTTTCAGGGAGCGACAGCGCTGAGTCTCGATGTCAAGGGGCGACTTGCCATACCGGCTCGTCACCGCGAGGCGCTGCTGGCTGCTTCGGACGGCCAGCTCGTGTTAACGGCGCATCCTCATCGCTGCCTTTTGCTCTATCCTGCGACCGCCTGGGAACCCATCCGGGACAAAGTGCTGGCTGCATCCAGCCTGAATCTGCAATCGGCGGCGATCAAGCGTCTGCTGGTCGGTAATGCCCGCGACGAATCCCTGGATTCCGCTGGGCGTTTGCTTGTTTCCCCGGAATTGCGCCAGTTTGCCCAATTTGACAAACAGGTCTGGCTGGTCGGCCAAGGCTCGCATTTCGAAATCTGGTCCGACGCCGGCTGGCAGCAGCAGCAGGAAGTCTTCCTTGGCATGGGCGACCAGTCCCTTCCGCCCGGTCTCGAGGATTTGGCGCTGTGAGCACCGCCGCACGGCCGCCCGCAGGCGGTGCTTTCCCTCCCACGGGGAGGGGGTCGCGCAGCGATGGGAGGGTGGTGCTGTGAGCACCGCTCTGGCGCATCGAACCGTGTTGTTGCGGGAGGCGGTTGAGGCGCTTGCAGTAAAACCCTCCGGTATCTACGTAGATGGCACGTTCGGACGCGGCGGACATGCTCGCGCAATTCTCGAACGGCTGGGGCCGGAAGGGCGCTTGCTGGCGCTGGATCGCGACCAGCAGGCCATCGCCTCGGCACGGCAAATTAACGATCAGCGGTTGATGGTTGAGCATCGCCCGTTCGCGGAACTGGGGGATGCGGTGCGGGAGGCAGGTTTCGGATCCGTGGATGGCGTGCTCCTGGATGTCGGAGTGTCGTCGCCGCAGATCGATGAGGGAGGGCGTGGCTTCAGTTTCCGTTTTGATGCGGCGCTCGATATGCGTATGGATACCTCGCAGGGGGAGACGGCAGCGGCGTTTCTGGCGCGGGCGGATGTTAGGGAAATCACGGAGGTCATCAGAAATTATGGCGAAGAACGGTTTGCTTTCCAGATTGCAAAGAAGATTGTGGCTGCTCGGAGCGAGCGGCCTGTTACAACCACAGGCCAGCTCGCCACGCTTGTACGCGAAGCCGTGCGGACCCGCGAGCCCGGCCAGGATCCGGCGACGCGTACCTTTCAGGCTTTACGGATTCACGTCAATCAAGAGCTCGATCAGCTCGCGCTAGCCTTGCCGCAGGCCGTTAACGTGCTCAAAGACGAAGGTCGGCTCGTGGTGATCAGTTTCCATTCGCTCGAAGACCGTATCGTCAAGCGCTTCATGCGCGAGCAGGCGAACCGCGACAATCTGCCCAAGAACCTGCCGTTGCGTTCCGTCGACTTGCCGCAACCGCGCCTGCGTCTGGTGGGGAAGCCCGTCAAGGCCAGCGATGCGGAGGTGGCGGACAACCCGCGGGCGCGAAGCGCCGTGATGCGCGTGGCCGAAAGGCTGGCCGGCGGCCCGGAGCGGAGGGGCGCCTGAGATGCTGCGCTTCAACATCCTTCTCCTACTGGCAATTCTCGTGTGTTCACTGAGCGTGGTGACATCCCAGCACAAGGCGCGCAAGCTCTTCCAGGCCATGGAAGCGGAGCAGGAACGGGCCAGGCAACTGGAGGTGGAATTCGGCCAGTTGCAACTCGAGCTGTCGACCTGGGCAACGTCGCCGCGTATTGAAAAGATCGCTCGCGAAAAGCTGAAAATGCGCACGCCGGAGCCGGCGAAGATCATCACCGTTTCCACGGGGGCCGGGCGATGATGAATTTCAGCGGCGCGCGCGGCCACAAATTTGCCGAAAGCCCCGTGCTCAAGCTGCGCCTGCCCGCTTGGCGTTCGCGCCTGATGGCGCTGCTGATTCTGGCGTGTTTTGCCGTATTGATTGGCCGTTCGTTCTACCTGCAAGTCTTGAACAACGATTTCCTGCAGGAAAAGGGAGAGTCGCGTTATCGCCGCGACCTGGAGGTCTCCGCTTCGCGCGGGCGCATTTCGGATCGGAACGGGGATGTCCTGGCAGTCTCCACCCCGATGAAATCGGTGTGGGCCATTCCCGGAGATGCCAAGCTTACCGCCGAGCAGACGAAACAACTGGCCGGGTTGCTGGAAATGAGTGTCAAGGAGTTGCAGCGCAAGCTGGCCAGCGACAAACCCTTCGTGTTCCTGCAACGGCAAGTTCCACCGGAGTTGGCCAACAAAGTGGCGGCGTTGAAGCTGCCCGGGGTCGGTCAGGACAAGGAATACCGCCGCTTCTACCCGACCGGGGAAATGACCGCGCACATCGTTGGCTTCACCGGTGTTGACGACAAGGGGCTCGAAGGCGTTGAACTGGCCTTCCAGAGCCAGCTTCTCGGGCATCCCGGCAGCCGCAGCGTGATCAAGGACCGGCGCGGCCAGATCGTCGAGGATGTGGGGTCGATCAAGCCTCCACGCGACGGCAATGATATCCACCTGTCGCTCGATTCGAAGATCCAGTACTTGGCGTACAGTCATCTGAAGCAAGCCGTCAGCGATTTCAACGCCAAGGCCGGCGGCGTCGTCGTCATCGACACCAAGACCGGGGAAATCCTGGCGTTGGCCAATTGGCCGACCTACAACCCAAACAATCGCGAAAGGCTCACGGGAGCGCAATTGCGCAATCGGGCGTTCACCGATACCTACGAACCGGGTTCGGTGATGAAGCCGTTTACGGCGGCGTTGGCGCTGGAGAACAGCAAGGTGCGTTTCGACACGGTGATCGATTGTTCGCCGGGCCGGCTGACTATCGGCACGGCGACTATATCGGACGCTCACCGACATGGTCCGTTGACCGTGGCGCAGGTTATCCAGAAGTCGTCGAATGTCGGTACGGCGAAGATTGCGGCGATGCTGACACCGGAGCAGATGTGGAACATGTACGACGCCATCGGGCTTGGCCAGGCTCCCGGACTGGGTTTCCCGGGCGAAGTCGCCGGGCGTCTGCGCCCTTGGAAATCCTGGCGGCCGATCGAGCAAGCGACCATGTCCTACGGGCACGGACTGTCCCTGTCGCTGATGCAACTGGCTCGTGCCTATACGGTTTTCGCTCGTGAAGGCGATCTGCTTCCGTTGTCGCTCACCAAGGCCGACGGAGGGGCCGTGAGTACGACGCCCGTGTTCAGCCAGCAGACGGCACGCGAGGTTCGGGCCATGCTGGAAATGGCCGTCCAGACCGGTGGTACCGCGCCAAAGGCGCAGATTCCCGGATATCGCGTGGGCGGCAAGACCGGCACTGCCTACAAGATCGAAGGTGGGCAATACGTCCGGAAATACGTGGCGTCGTTTGTCGGTCTGGCGCCGGTATCGGATCCTCGCCTGATTGTCGCGGTAATGATCGATGAGCCCACCAGCGGCGCTCACTACGGCGGCGACGTTGCCGGACCGGTGTTCGCCCGCGTGATGAGCGGGGCGTTGCGCACCCTCGGCATCGCGCCCGACATGCCGGCGGTTCAGGTTGCGCAGAGCGCACCTTTGACGAAGGAAAAGCTGTGAGCGCGGCGATACGCTTTGCCGACCCGGGCGAAATCCTGCGCGGACTGGCCGCACAGGGCGTGCACCCCGGCGGCGTAACCAGTGACAGCAGGCGGGTTCGTCCGGGTGATTTGTTCGTGGCCTTTCCGGGCGATTTCGCCGATGGGCGAAAGTACATCCCGGATGCCATCAGCCGCGGCGCCAGCGCAGTGCTCTGGCAGAGTGGCGGCGGGTTTGCGTGGAACGGCGACTGGAACGTTGCGAACCTCTGCGCTCCCGATCTGCGCGCCCTGTGCGGGCCGCTGGCGCACGCCGTTTTCGGATATCCGAGCGAGCGTTTGTCGCTGATCGCGGTTACGGGTACCAACGGCAAGACCAGCATCAGCCAATGGCTATCCCGATTGCATCCTCGCCGCTGCGCGGTGATCGGG
Organism: Candidatus Accumulibacter sp. UBA704; assembly: GCA_002304785.1. Taxonomy (GTDB): domain Bacteria; phylum Pseudomonadota; class Gammaproteobacteria; order Burkholderiales; family Rhodocyclaceae; genus Propionivibrio. The sequence goes on from DBMG01000050.1 coordinate 19,047, forward strand.
ACCCTCGGTGCGGGGTACGCCGAGCGCATGATGGAAACCGGTTTTACCACTCCTGAAGCGGCAACGCTGGCTCGCTACCTGGCCGATTTTTCGAAAGACGGAGCTCAGGCTTGCGCTCTTGAGGCTAGTTCGATCGGTATCGAGGAAGGCCGTCTTGACGGAGCACGCGTCGATGTCGCGGTGTTTACCAACCTCACACGCGACCATCTCGACTATCACGGATCGATGGATGGTTATGCCGCAGCGAAGGAGAAGCTGTTCAACTGGCCGCGCTTGCGCCTGGCGGTGATCAATCTCGATGACGCCTTCGGTCGTGAGTTGGTGCAGCGCACGACGGCGAGCCGCGTGGTCGGCTATACGCAAGGCGACGGCTTCACGGACCGGCAAGGGGTCGTGCGCGCCGAGTCCGTCGAGGAAGCGGCGCAGGGGTTGTGTTTCCAACTCGTTACGCCGAGCGGCCGGGCCAGGGTCGAAACGCGGCTTGTTGGACGCTTCAACGTGTCCAACTTGCTGGCAGCGGCCGCCGTGCTGATCGATGCCGGGCTAACGCCGGCCGAAGTGGCGGAGCGCTTTGCCGATCTGCCGGCGCCGCCGGGGCGGCTGGATGCCGTTGGCGGGAAGGATGAGCCGCTGGTCGTCGTTGACTACGCGCACACGCCCGACGCGCTGGAAAATGCCATCACGGCCCTGCGCGGCGTGGCGGCGGCGCGCGGGGGGCGGCTGATTGCCGTTTTTGGCTGCGGCGGGGATCGCGATCGCGGCAAGCGGCCGTTGATGGGGAGGGTGGCTAGCCGCCTGGCCGATCGCGTGGTGCTGACCAGCGACAATCCGCGTAGCGAGAATCCTGCCGAAATCCTTCGGGAAATCAGCGTGGCGGCGCCCGCCGCCGAGGTCATCGAGGACCGTGGCGAGGCCATTCACCTGACGATCCTGCAGGCCAACGCAAATGACGTGGTGCTGCTGGCTGGCAAGGGCCATGAGCCGTATCAGGAAATCGCCGGTGTGCGGCGGCCCTTCTCGGATATCGAGGAGGCAAGGTGCGCCCTGGCCGCGCGAGTGGAGGAAAGTCAATGAGTGTGAAGATGGACGTGCTGAGTGCTGCCCAGGCCATGTCCGGACATGCGGTGGGCGAGAATGTGCCATTCCTCGGTGTGTCGACGGACAGCCGGACGGTAGCTGCCGGCGAGTTGTTCATCGCCCTGCGCGGCGATAAGTTCGACGGCCACGATTTCGTCGGAGTCGCGCGGGAACGTGGCGCGGCGGCCGCTGTTGTGGATGGCGCGGGTGCTGCGGCACTGCGCGATACCGGCTTGCCGCTGATCGTGGTGGCCGATACCCGGCTGGCGCTTGGCGCACTCGCGGCCCACTGGCGGGGGCGCTTCACGCTGCCCGTGATCGGCGTTACCGGAAGCAACGGCAAGACGACCAACAAGGAAATGATCGCCAGTATCATGAAGACGGCATTCGGCGACGCGGCCGTCTTATCGACGCAGGGCAACCTGAACAACGACATCGGCCTGCCGCTCACGCTGCTTAATCTCGATGCCGGGCACCGCGCGGCGGTGGTCGAGATGGGCATGAATCACCCGGGCGAAATAGCCTATCTGGCTCGCATCGGCCGTCCGACAGTGGCCCTGGTGACCAACGCGCAACGCGCACACCTGGAGGGCATGGGAACGCTGGAGACGATCGCCGCCGAGAAAGGCAGCATTTTTTCGGGGCTGGACCGGGACGGCGTGGCCGTTTTCAACGCTGCCGATTACTGGGCCGATCTCTGGCGCTCGCAGAGCGCGCACTGCCGGCGCCTCTGTTTTGCGCTCGACGGGACTGCCGAAGTGTCCGGACACTGCCACACGCGCGGTCTGCAGAATCGGGTGACGATAGCCTTCGGCGGGCAGCAGATCGAAGTCGATCTGGCCTTGCCTGGCACGCACAACGCCCGAAATGCCCTGGGTGCTGCCGCGACGGCGCTGGCCGCCGGCGTGGCGCTGGAAACCGTGCGCGACGGGCTTGCCGCGTTCCGTGGTCTCAAGGGACGCCTGCAACGGCTAGACGGACAACATGGCGCGATGGTGCTCGACGATACCTACAACGCCAATCCGGACTCGGTACGCGCCGGAATTGACGTTCTGGCTTCCACCATCGGTCGGAAGATCCTGGTCCTCGGCGACATGGGCGAGATCGGCGAGATGACCGGCCAATTTCACGACGAAGTGGGTGGCTATGCCAAGAGCCAGGGCATCGACCGGTTGTTCGCGGTCGGCGAATCGAGCGCCCTGGCGGCGAAGAACTTTGGTGCCGGCGGGGAGCATTTTCGCAAGATCGAAGATCTGGTCGCCGCACTGGTCGGTGAATTGACGCCGGACACCATCGTATTGGTCAAGGGCTCACGCTTCATGCGCATGGAACGGGTGGTCGACGCCATCGCCGCCGCGCAGCCGGGGGAGACGAAATCATGCTGCTGATGCTGGCGCAATGGCTGTCGCAGGATATCCGCGGATTCGGCGTGATCAACTACATCACGCTGCGTACCGTCCTGGCCGCGATGACGGCCCTGGTCATCTCGTTCATCGCCGGTCCCAGCGTGATCCGCTGGCTCGCTGCCAAGAAGATCGGGCAGGCCGTACGCCAGGATGGGCCGCAGACGCATCTGGTGAAGTCGGGAACACCGACCATGGGCGGCGTCCTGATCTTGATTGCCATCGGCATCACCACCCTGTTGTGGGGCGATCTGACCAACCGTTACGTCTGGGTGGTGCTGATCGTCACGCTCGGCTACGGCGGCATCGGCTGGTACGACGATTGGAAAAAGGTCGTGTATCGCGATCCGAAGGGATTGGCCAGCCGCTGGAAATATTTCTGGCAGTCGGTACTCGGGCTGGCGGTGGCCGTCTATCTCGCCTTCTCGGCGACGGTTCCGGCACAGATGCAACTGATCGTGCCTTTCCTCAAGACGGTTTCGTATCCGCTCGGCGCCATCGGCTTCGTCATCCTGACTTACCTGGTCATCGTCGGCACCAGCAATGCGGTCAACTTGACTGACGGTCTGGACGGGTTGGCCATCATGCCGACGGTGATGATTGCCGCGGCGCTGGCTATCTTCTCCTACGTCGCCGGCAGTTCGGTGTTCTCGCGATACCTGTTGCTGCCCTACATTCCCGGTGCCGGCGAATTGGCGGTGTTTCTCGGGGCGATGGCCGGCGCCGGCCT
>DBMG01000050.1:22308-25880 GCA_002304785.1 Candidatus Accumulibacter sp. UBA704
CAGGAAATCGTGCTGGCGATCATGGGCGGCGTGTTCGTTGCCGAGACCCTGTCGGTGGCGGCGCAGGTGCTTTATTTCCGGCATACGGGCGGCAAGCGCATCTTCCGCATGGCGCCCTTGCATCACCACTACGAACTCGGCGGCTGGAAGGAAACGCAGGTCGTCGTCCGCTTCTGGATCATCACCATCATGCTGGTGCTGGTCGGCCTTTCAACCCTGAAGATTCGCTGAGCGCAACGATGGAACTCAAGGGCAAACGCGCATTGGTGGTCGGACTCGGCGAGAGCGGCCTGGCTATGGCCACATGGCTGGCTCGCCAGTGTGCCGTCGTGCGCGTCGCCGACAGCCGTCAGGCGCCGCCCAATGTCGATGCGCTGCGCGCGGCCGTTCCGGGGGCCGAACTCGTTGCCGGCGATTTTTCCGAGGCGACGTTCGCCGATATCGATCTGATCGCCATCTCACCCGGCGTCCCGGTACAGACACGGCAGGTGCAGGCCGCGCTGGCGCGCGGCGTGCCGGTCGTCTCCGAGATCGAGCTGTTCGCCTGGGGTGTCCGCCAATTCACGCCCCGGGCCAAAGTCATTGCCATCACCGGCAGCAACGGGAAAACCACGACCACGACGCTGACCGCTTGGCTGCTCAACGCCGTCGGCATGCAGGCGGTAGCCTGCGGCAATATCTCGCCATCGGCGCTCGACGCGCTGATGACGGCGCTCGATACGTCCTCCGTGCCTGCCGTCTGGGTCCTCGAACTCTCCAGTTTCCAGCTCGAGACGACGTACACCTTGAACGCCGACGCGGCGACCGTGCTCAACATCAGCGAAGACCATCTCGACCGCTACTCCGGCATGGACGACTACGTCGCGGCCAAGGAGCGGGTCTTTCAGGGCGGCGGCGTGATGCTGCTCAATCGCGACGATCCGCGCTGCGGCGCGTGGCCGACGGGCGGCCGTAAAAGCGTGAGTTTCGGACTGGATGCTGCGCCGACGGCGGTCGACTACGGCTTCGCCGACGGCGCGATCATGCGCGGCCCGGAAAAGCTGGTGGTGCTTTCCAGCCTCAGGCTGGCCGGGCTGCACAATGCGGCCAACGCCATGGCCGCGCTGGCGCTGTGCGAAGTGGTTGGAGTCCAACCGGTTGCGCTCGTCACCGCCTTGTGCGAGTTCAAAGGGTTGTCCCATCGGGTCGAGTTCGTGGCGGAAATCAACGGCGTCTCCTACTACGACGATTCCAAAGGGACCAACGTCGGCGCCACGCTGGCCGGCGTCCAGGGCATGGGACGCAAGGTTGCGCTGATTCTCGGCGGAGAAGGCAAGGAACAGGATTTCTCGCCGCTCAAACCGGCGCTGGCGGAACACGGCCGCGCTGTGGCGCTGATCGGACGCGACGCGCGCCTGATCGGTGAGGCCATCGATGGCTGCAACGTTCCTCTGCGCTACTGCGAAGACCTGGAGGACGCGGTTCGCTGGTGCGCCGCCCAGGCGGTAGCCGGAGATGCCGTGCTCCTGTCCCCGGCCTGCGCCAGTTTCGACATGTTCCGCAACTATGCCCATCGTGCCGAGGTCTTCGTCGGCTTGGTGCACACGCTGCAGAAGGAGGTCGGCTGATGCTGCCGGCTTTCGATACGTCGCGCCGAATGCCTTCCGAGGTCGATCTCTCCTTGCTGTGGAGCGGCCTGATTCTATTGCTGCTGGGCATGGTGATGGTGTACTCGGCATCGATCGCCATCGCCGAGGCCGGCAAGCATACCGGCAACCATCCGGCCTATTTCCTGGTTCGCCACGGCGTCTTTTTGACGATCGGGTTGATTGGTGCCGGACTGGCCTTCCAGGTGCCGTTGACCACGTGGCAGAAACTCTCGCCGTGGCTGTTTGTCGCCGGCTTCGTCCTGCTTGCGCTGGTGCTGATTCCCGGCATCGGCCGCGACGTCAACGGCGCGCGCCGCTGGCTGCCCTTGGGCGTGGCCAACCTGCAGCCCTCCGAACTGATGAAGCTGTTTGCCGTGCTCTACGCGGCCGATTACACAGTGCGCAAGATGCCGCACATGCACGACCTGAAGAAGGCGTTCCTGCCGATGGCGGGGGCGATGGTGGCGGTTGGCGTTCTGCTGCTCAAGGAACCCGATTTCGGAGCCTTCGTGGTGATCATCTCGATCGCCATCGGCATCCTTTTCCTGGGAGGCATGCGCGCGCGGCTGTTTGCCATATTGATCGTCGTGCTGGTGGCTGCCTTTGCGATTCTCATCGTTGTCTCACCGTATCGCCGCGACCGTATTTTCGGCTTCATGGACCCCTGGTCGGATGCATTCGGGCGCGGCTACCAACTCTCGCATGCGCTGATTGCCTTCGGGCGCGGGGAACTGTTCGGCGTCGGACTGGGGGCCAGCGTCGAAAAACTGTTCTACCTGCCCGAGGCGCATACCGACTTCCTGTTGGCGGTCATCGCCGAGGAACTCGGGTTCACGGGGGTTGTTTTCGTCGTTGTCCTGTTCGGCCTGCTGGTGCAGCGCGCCTTTGTCATCGGCCGCCAGGCCGTGGCGCTCGACCGTCTCTATTCGGCGCTGGTGGCCCAGGGCGTCGGGATCTGGATCGGAGTGCAGGGGTTTATCAACATGGGCGTGAACATGGGCCTCCTGCCGACCAAGGGGCTGACCCTGCCGCTGATGAGCTTCGGCGGTTCGGGAATTCTGGCCAACTGTGTGGCGCTGGCGGTGCTGCTTCGGGTTGACTGGGAGAATAGGCAGTTGATGAGAGGAGCCAAGTTATGAGCAAGACGCTCCTCGTCATGGCTGGAGGAACAGGCGGCCACGTCTTTCCGGGGCTCGCCGTCGCCGATCTCCTCGCCGCGCGCGGCTGGAAGATCGTGTGGATGGGAAATCCCGACAGCTTCGAGGCGCGCACCGTGCCGTCCCGCGGTTATGAGATGGCCTGGGTGCGTTTTGGTGCGTTGCGCGGCAAGGGGCTGTTGCGCAAGTTGCTGCTGCCGGTGGCGCTGCTTTCCGGTTTTTGGCAGGCGCTGCGGGAGATTCGCCGGATCAGGCCGGACGTCGTGCTGGGCATGGGCGGGTATGTCAGTTTCCCCGGGGGCATGATGGCCGTGTTGCTAAACCGTCCGCTGGTGATTCACGAACAGAATTCGATCGCCGGGTTGGCCAACCGGGTGCTGTCCAAGATCGCCGACCGCGTTGTCTGCGGCTTCCCCGACGCGCTGTCGAAGAGCGCATGGGTGGGTAATCCGGTACGTCCGGAGATTGCCCAACTCGCCGAACCGGCGGTGCGTTTCGCCGGGCGCGACGAAGGGCAAGGAGAGCCGCTGCGCCTGCTGGTGCTGGGCGGAAGCCTGGGGGCGGCGGCGATCAACGAGATGGTGCCGAAGGGGCTGGCGCTGATTCCCGAGGCGGAACGGCCGGTCGTCGTGCATCAGGCCGGCGAAAAGCATCTGGCAGCGCTCGAAGCCAACTACGCCGCGGCCGGTGTGCGCGCCAACTGCGTCGCGTTTATCCAGGATATGGCCGGCGCCTATGCATGGGCCGATCTGGTGCTGTGCCGTTCCGGCGCGCTGACCGTGGCCGA
>DBMG01000050.1:25947-27100 GCA_002304785.1 Candidatus Accumulibacter sp. UBA704
GAATCGATCAGCCTGATCCGGAATTACACGCGCGGACAGTTGTTGCAGATGGCCGAGCGCGCCCGCGCGCTGGCCAGGCCGAATGCAGCGGCGGAAGTGGCGCGCGTGTGCGAGGAGGTGTGCAAGATATGAAACACAAGATAAAAAACATCCATTTCGTCGGCGTCGGTGGCTCCGGAATGAGCGGCATCGCCGAGGTACTGGTCAACCTGGGCTTCGGCATCAGCGGTTCGGACCTCGCGGACAATGCGACTACCCGTCGGCTGGCCGGCCTTGGGGTGCGCATCGCCACCGGCCATGCCGGAGACAACATCGGCAACGCCGACGCCGTGGTGGTGTCGACCGCCGTCAAGGAAGACAACCCGGAAGTCCAGGCAGCGCGGGCGCGCAAGATTCCGCTGGTGCCGCGCGCCCAGATGCTGGCCGAACTGATGCGCTTGAAGCGCGGCATTGCCGTCGCCGGAACGCATGGCAAGACCACGACGACCAGCCTGGTTGCTTCGATCCTGGCCGAAGGCGGCATGGACCCGACCTTTGTCATCGGTGGCCGCCTCAACGCCGCCGGCGCCAACGCACGGCTGGGGTCCGGCGACTTCCTGGTGGCCGAGGCCGACGAGTCGGACGCTTCCTTCCTGTTCCTGTCGCCGGTGATCTCGATCGTCACCAATATCGATGCCGATCACATGGAAACCTATGGCCATGATTTCGGCCGGCTCAAGCAGACCTTCGTCGATTTCCTGCAGCGCCTGCCGTTCTACGGCGTCGCCGTGCTGTGTGCCGACGATCCGAACGTGCGCGAGATCATGCCGCAGGTGTCCAAGCAGATCGTCAGCTATGGCGTCAATGAATCGGCCAACGTGCGCGCCGAGAATGTCGTCGCCGAGGACGGCTGCATGAAGTTCGACTGCGTGCGGGTCAACGGCAGCGTCACGCGTTTCCCGGTCACGCTGAATCTGCCCGGCATGCACAACGTGCTCAACGCGCTGGCGGCAATTGCCGTGGCCACCGAGGTCGGGGTTTCCGACGCGGCGATCGTCAAGGCGCTGGCCGAGTTCAAGGGTGTCGGCCGCCGCTTCCAGCGTTACGGCGAGGTGGCTCTGCCGGCTGGCGGGTCTTTTACCCTGGTCGACGACTACGGCCATCATCCGGCGGA
>DBMG01000070.1 GCA_002304785.1 Candidatus Accumulibacter sp. UBA704
TCCTCGGCACGCGACGTTCGCCTCAAGATATCCGCCAACTGCTTCAATACGGCATCTCCCGCCGCATGGCCGAAGGTGTCGTTGATCCGCTTGAAGTGATCGATGTCCAACATCAGGCAGGAAAGCGGAGATCCGCTGGATTGACTGAAAAGCAACTCGGAAGCGAGAAAGTCCAGTCCGTTACGGCGATTGGGGAGTTGCGTCAGCGTGTCGGTCAGCGCATCCTGAAGAAGCCGCTTCTGGACGGTGGCGAATTCGTCGGTCGAACGCATCATGCCCTGGCGCTCGCGATGGATCTGTTCTCTCAATACCAGCATGCGAACGGCTGTCGTGAGGTGCACCCGCAGCGCCTGTTCGTTGACCGGTTTGATCAGGACGTCATCGGCGCCGGCGTCGATCACTTCGAGGGCACGGTTTTCCTGCTCGGGGGAAGCCAGAAACAGCGCATAGCAGTCCTCGCCGGTGACGCTCTGGCGCAGGCGGCGGCAGAAATCGACCGGGTCGAGACCCGGCATCGACATGTCGGCAATCATGATCTGGGCCGGCTTACGCAGGGCTTGCGCCAGCGCCTTGGGATTTTCGTCTATGAGTACCGGCTGGTGTCCCAGGTTCTCGATGAGCTGCATCATCGGCTTGAGTTCACCAAGCGGGATGCCGATCAACTCGATATTCAGGCAGGGCGACCGGGAGCGCCGGTCTTCGCTGGCCGGGACGGTTCCCATGCGGCGTACGGGCGGCGTGGCTGCCAGGATTTCGGCGAAAGGCGGAATGTCCTGGGTGCGCACCTGCAGCTTGGCGCCCCATTCCCGCCAGCACACCACGACCCGGTCGACCAGATCGTTGAGTGTTTCCCCGCTGATGCCCAGACGGGCGGCACGTGCCAGCAGCCCCGGGAGCAGGCTCCAGCGGGACTCCTCGTCAACCATGCAGATCTGTGCCAGCGCGCTGGCGAAGCTCAGCGAGAACGTCAGTGTCTGCGCCCGTGATCCGTCGGCAAATCCGGCAACATCGGGATTCTCGAAATGGAAGGCCGCCTGGATGAGCACTTCGGGAAGCCCCCATTCGCACAGCAGGCTGGCGGCGAGTTCATGGTGGTCCATGGCGAAGCGCTGTTGTTCCAGCTCTTCGACCGGTATGTTCTTCTCTCGCGCCTTGATCAGCGCTCCGGAATAATCGTCCGGGAATAGAGTGGCCAGAGCCAACTCGCCGATCCTGGAAAGCAGGCCGATGGTGAAAATCTCCTCGCTGGCGATCTGGGCGAAACGCGCGAGCTCCTGGCAGGCGATGCCGGTAGCCAGGGAATGGCCCCAGAATCTTTCGTAGTCGAACTCCAGGCATTGCCCGCTGCGGTGGTTGTGCATGACGGAAAGGCCGATGACCAGGTCGCGGACACGGAACGAGCCGAGCGCCACGATGGCGCGTTGCAGCGAGATGATCGGGCGCGAGCGGCCGAATGCCGCGGCATTGGCGAAATAGAGGATGCGCCCGGCGATTGCGGGATCCGATTGGACCAACTGCACTAGGTCCGGGACGCGGTAGTCTTCGCGCTGCAGCAGCCGGATGATCGACAAGGCAACCCCCTTGGGCGAGGGAAGCTTGCCCGTGGCCTTGAGCTCAGCGAAGCGGTCGGGGGCGACGAAACGCATCCGGTATTTCTCCTGTGTCGGACACCATCATAAACCTACGCCGCGCAAGGGTCACGTCCGGGTGATCAGGCCTGAAGCAGGAAAACGGTGGGCCGTTTGTCGATGTCGGGTATTCCCTGGCGCTTCCATTCACATGAACGCATTGTCATGATCCGTTCGGTGGCCAGGGTAAGGTCGGTGGCTATTCCTATCCGAGTCTGAGCGGCGCACGTGTCGAGCAGTGCCTGCATCATCTGGCGGTTGCGATATGGCGTCTCGATGAACAATTGTGTTCGCTGCTCCTTGCGTGAGTCCCGTTCGAGTTCCTGGATTCTCTTGCGCCGTTGTTCTTCCTTGGCCGGCAGGTAACCGTGGAAGGCAAAGTTCTGGCCGGAGAGTCCGGACCCCATCAGGGCCAGCAGGATCGATGAAGGGCCTACCAGGGGAACTATGGCGATACCGGATTCGTGCGCCTGCGCCACCAGGGCCGCGCCGGGATCGGCTACGGCCGGGCATCCGGCTTCCGAGATGAGGCCGACGTTTTCGCCGGCAAGCAGGGCCGCCAGCAATTCGGGCAATGCGCCCGGCGGCGTGTGCTCGTTCAGTTCTCGGATGTCTATCTGCTGCAGCGGCGTGTCCGTCGGCAGGGATTTGAGAAATGCGCGGGCCGATTTGGCGTTCTCGGCGACGAAGTGTTTCAACTGTCTGGCGTGGTTGATTACGGCGGCCGGAAGGACTTCAGTGACAGGCGAAGGGCCGAGGGGGACGGGGATAAGGTAGAGCTTTCCAGCGTTCATCTGCTGTCTTTACAGAACAGAAAAACCGGCTTCCCGGAGCAGGTCGCAGAGAGCGATCAGCGGTAGGCCGATCAGGGCGTTCGGGTCGTCTCCCTGCATTCGCGCGATGATGGCGATGCCCAGTCCCTCCGATTTGGCGGCTCCGGCGCAGTTGTAAGGCTGCTCCCGGCGCAGATAATTCTCTATTTCCTCATCCGTGAGGTTCCTGAAGGTGACTAGTGTGGGGATGCCGCGTGTTTGCGCTGCCCCTGTCTTCGCGTCGAGCAGACACAAGCCGGTATAGAAATTCACCGTCTTGCCGCGCATCGTCTGCAACTGCCGGACCGCGTTGTCGTGTGTGCCGGGCTTGCCATAGACCTGGCCATCCAGGATGGCAACCTGGTCGCTGCCGATGATCAGGGCGTCGGGGAAAAGATGAGCCACGGCGCGTGCCTTGGCTTCCGACAATCTGAGCGCCGTGTATTCGGGGAACTCACCGGGCAAAGGTGACTCATCGGTCTGCGGATTGGCTGTATTGAAAGAAATTCCGAGCCGATTTAGCAGGTCGCGGCGGAACGGGGACGTTGAGGCCAGAACAAGTTGTCTGCAGGTCATGGAAAGTTAGGCGAAAATAGCGGCGTTTTCGCAGCAAAATTCAAAAAAAGGAAGAAATCCAGATAGTTGCGTGAATGGCTTTGACTTCGGGGGGCAAAAATAATATCATGCGCGCCTTATGTCGCAACGGATTGTTATTGACAGTCTGGCTTTTGCGCGGGAAGGCGGCTTGCTGCAAGGCGAATTGCCGGTCGCCAGCCTGACACGGGTGCTTGACTTGCTTGTCGATTCGACAGGATGTCTGAGTTATCGCGTGCAAGGCCAGATGGGCCCGCGGAACAGGCCGCAACTGATGTTGCAACTGGATGGCGTGCTATCCGTTTGCTGTCAGCGTTGCCTCGAAGGAATTGACTATCCTGTCAGGGTTCGCAGTCTGCTGGAGTTGGTCAAGGACGAAGAAGAGCTGACGCAGGAGGAAATCGAGGATGACTCAAAAGATTTCCTTACGGCGCAAAAAGAACTCGATGTCGTGGAGTTGATTGAAGACGAGGTTATTCTCGATCTTCCTCCGGCGCCGCGTCACGATAGTTGTACGTTGCCTGAAGCAGGTCGGCAGACGGAAAAGGAATCTCCTTTCTCCGTCCTGAAAGGCCTGAAGGGCAAGGTGCAGTGAACTTGAATATGGAGTAATCATGGCCGTTCAACAGAACAAGAAGTCCCCGTCCAAGCGTGGCATGCATCGTGCACACGATTTTCTGACCAACCCGCCGCTGGCCATCGAGCCGACGACCGGAGAAGTTCACCTGCGCCATCACGTCAGCCCGTCGGGCTACTACCGTGGCAAGAAGGTCGCCAAAGGCTCGGCAGAATAAGATTCTGGAACTAGGCAGGTCGACTCCCTTGGGTGGGTAGCCTGCCTTTTCTTTTGCCTTATTGGATGACTGTTACTGTCGCTATCGACTGCATGGGCGGGGACCATGGTCCCGAAGTTACCGTGCGGGCCGCGCTGGACTTCGTGCGCAAGCATGAGGACGTGCGCGCGATCCTGGTGGGGATCGAGGATAGGATCCGCCCCTTTCTCGGGACAGGCGACGAGTCGCGCCTGGTGATCCGGCACGCCAGTGAAGTGGTGGCCATGGATGAGTCGCCGGCGCTGGCGATTCGCACCAAGAAAGATTCCTCGATGCGCGTGGCGCTCGATCTCGTCAAGAGCGGCGAGGCGGACGCCTGCGTGTCCGCGGGTAACACGGGTGCGCTGATGGCTATTTCGCGCTTCGTGCTCAAAATGTTGCCAGGAATCGACCGACCCGCGATCTGTGCCGTATTGCCGACGGTGTCTGGCCATGTCCACGTCCTCGATTTGGGGGCCAACGTCGATTGCTCGCCCGAACACTTGTTGCAGTTCGGGATCATGGGAGCGTCGCTGGTTGGTGCCATCGAGCACAAGGATCGCCCGACAGTGGGGATTCTCAATATTGGCGAAGAGGACATCAAGGGCAACGATGTCGTCAAGCGAGCGGCCGAGTTACTGAAGGATTCGGGGCTTAATTTCGTCGGCAACATCGAAGGCGACGGCTTGTACAAGGGTGAAGCCGAGGTGGTCGTCTGCGACGGTTTTGTCGGCAACGTGGCGCTCAAGGCTTCCGAAGGACTGGCACAGATGCTGGCGACTTTCCTGCGCCAGGAATTTGGCCGGAATCTTCTGACAAAACTGGCAGCACTGGTTGCGCTGCCGGTCATCAAACACTTCAAGCGCCGTGTCGATCACCGGCGCTACAACGGCGCCAGCTTGCTCGGGCTCCGGGGTATCGTGGTCAAGAGCCATGGATCCGCCGATGCCTTCTCGTTCGGCAATGCGCTCGATCGCGCGGCCGAAACTGTCAGAAATGGTGTTCTCGAGCGCATTTCAAAGCGCGTAGCGCAGCAACAACCGATTCAGGAGGTCGCATAGCATGTTTGCCCGCATCGCAGGCGTTGGCAGTTTTCTGCCGGGTTCGCCCGTAAGCAATGATGAACTTGCCCGACGCGGCGTCGATACCACGGATGAGTGGATCGTAACCCGCACCGGGATCCGCACGCGTTATCTGGCCGAGTCCAGTTGTACGTCCAGCGACCTGGCGTTTGAAGCCAGCCGCCGGGCGCTTGAGGCAGCGGGAACAAGTGCCGCGGAGATCGACCTGATCATCGTGGCTACGTCCACTCCCGATTACATTTTTCCGAGTACCGCTTGCTTGTTGCAGGGCAAACTCGGCAATGTCGGCGCGATGGCCTTCGACATCCAGGCGGTGTGCAGCGGTTTTGTCTACGCCATGAGCGTCGCCGAGAAGTTCATTCGTTCTGGGTCGCACAAAAAAGCACTGGTAGTCGGTGCCGAGGTTTTTTCGCGCATCCTCGACTGGCAGGATCGCACGACGTGCGTGCTGTTCGGCGACGGTGCCGGAGCTGTCGTTCTCGAGGCCTCCGAGACCCCCGGAATCCTGGCGACGGCGTCCCACGCCGACGGTTCGCAACACAATATTCTTTCTGTGGCCGGGCAGGTCTGTGGCGGCAAGGTGACGGGCGACCCGTTCCTGCGCATGGATGGACAAGCTGTTTTCAAGTTTGCCGTTCGGGTCTTGTCCGAAGTGGCGAACGAATGCTGCGGCGCTGCGGGTGTGGCGTCGTCGGAGATTGATTGGCTGATCCCGCATCAGGCCAATATTCGCATCATCGAGTCGACAGCCAAAAAACTCGGGCTCTCGATGGACAAGGTTGTGGTGACGGTTGACCAGCACGGAAATACATCTGCGGCTTCGGTTCCGCTGGCACTCGATGCCGCAATTCGCGACGGGCGTATCCAGCGCGGCCAAAAGCTGTTGCTGGAGGGTGTAGGTGGCGGTTTCACCTGGGGCGCAGCGTTGCTCCAGTTCTAGAGAAGGAAAAACCTATGGCATTCGCTTTTGTGTTTCCCGGGCAGGGATCGCAGTCGGTCGGCATGATGAACGCCTATGGCGATGCCGCCATCGTGCGTTCGACGTTCGACGAGGCGTCCAGTACGCTTGGGCAGGATCTGTGGCAACTCGTCGCCGAAGGCCCGGCAGAATTGCTGGCCCAGACAGTCAATACCCAGCCCCTGATGTTGACCGCCGCTATCGCCGCCTATCGTCTTTGGCTGGAAAAAGGCGGAAAACTTCCTGCCGTCGTTGCCGGGCATAGCCTGGGAGAGTATTCGGCACTGGTGGCCGCGGGTGTTCTGGAATTCAAGGATGCTGTTCCGCTCGTGCGACTGCGCGCTACGGCGATGCAGGAAGCCGTTCCCGTTGGAACGGGGGCAATGGCGGCGATTCTCAATCTGGATGACAACAAGATTCGCGAAGCCTGTGCCGAAGCGATTGCCGAACTGGGTGAAGGGCAGGTCGTCGAACCGGTCAACTTCAACGGCCCAGGGCAGACGGTCATTGCCGGAAGCAAGGCCGCTGTTGAACGCGCCTGCGAAGGCTGCAAGTCGCGGGGTGCCAAGCGGGCGGTGATGCTGCCGGTGTCCGCGCCGTTCCACTCATCGCTGATCCGACCCGCAGCTGACAGGCTGGGTGCGCGTCTGGCAGAGATCCATTTCAATGCGCCGAGCATTCCTGTCGTCAACAACGTTGACGTCGTTGTCGAGAACGATCCGGAAAGGATCAAGGATGCGCTCATTCGCCAAGCCTATTCGCCGGTTCGCTGGGTCGAGACTGTTCAGAAAATCGCTACCATGGGCGTTACCAACGTTGCCGAGTGCGGTCCGGGCAAGGTCCTGGCCGGGCTCACCAAGCGTTGCGCCGATAGCCTGAACGGGATCGCACTTTGTGATGCTGCTTCTATCGAAGCCAACCTCAATCTGGAGTAATCCTTATGTATCTTAAAGATAAAGTTGCATTGGTCACAGGAGCCGCGCAAGGCATCGGAGCAGCGATTGCCTTGGAACTCGGCCGACACGGCGCGACCATCGTCGGAACCGGGATCAACGAGAAGGATTCCGAGCGCATCAATGCCAACCTCGCTGCCGCCGGTATCCCGGGGCGCGGCATTGTCATGGACGTGCGCGATCCGGCCCAGATCGAGTCCGGTATCGACCTCATCGAAAAGGAGTTTGGCGGCATCTATGTGCTGGTCAACAACGCCGGGATTACCCGCGACAACCTGACCATGCGCATGAAGGACGAGGAGTGGGACGCGGTCATCGATACCAATCTGAAAGCCGTGTTCCGTCTCTGCCGTTCGGTCATGCGCGGGATGATGAAGGCGCGTGATGGCCGCATCATCAACATCTCATCGGTGGTCGGCTATGCAGGCAACGCCGGTCAGGCCAACTACTGCGCCTCGAAGGCCGGGGTGGCGGGGATGTCCCGGGCTCTGGCCCGCGAGCTCGGCAGCCGGAATATCACCGTCAATTGTGTGGCGCCCGGTTTCATCGATACCGACATGACCAAGGTCCTGGAGGAAAAGCAGCGTGCCGCCCTCGTGACGAACGTGCCGCTTGGCCGCCTGGGACAGCCGGAGGACATCGCCGCCGCCGTGGCGTTCCTGGCCTCGCCGGGAGGCGGCTACATCTCCGGCACGACCATCCACGTCAACGGCGGGATGTACATGAGTTAATGCCCGCGAGGGCAGTGGGCGACAGGACCGGCTCGCCCGCTGAGCAGGTTGGTAAGAGTCGGTCAGTTTGTTAGAATGAAGCGGTTTTGCTTCACACATGAACCTTTAAAAGGAGTCCTTTAATGGAAAATATCGAACAACGCGTCAAAAAGATCGTTGCAGAACAACTTGGCGTTAATGAAGCTGACATCAAGAACGAATCTTCATTCGTTGACGACCTCGGCGCGGATTCGTTGGATACCGTTGAGTTGGTGATGGCGCTTGAAGAAGAATTCGAGTGCGAGATCCCGGATGACGAAGCCGAGAAGATCACCAGCGTCCAGCAAGCCATCGACTACGTCGTCGGCCACAAGAAGTGATTCCGTGAGAGAGCGTCTGTGGCCGGCACGAGCCGCCCACAGACGTTTTGTCTCTTGCTTGTCGGTTTTTCAATTCCTTTCCTAATTACTTTCCTGTTTCCCCGGAGAATAAATTGACACGTCGCAGAGTCGTCGTTACCGGTCTTGGAATCATTTCACCGGTTGGCAATACCGTCGAACAAGCCTGGCAGAACATCCTTGCAGGTCGCTCGGGGATTGATCGGATTACACGTTTCGACGTCTCCTCGTTCCCGGTGCAGATTGCCGGCGAGGTGAAGGATTTTGATATAACCCAATATTTGCCGGCCAGGGATGCCCGTCGGATGGACACCTTCATCCACTACGGCATGGCGGCAGGTATTGACGCGATCAAGGATGCCGGCTTGGAAGCCCACCCGGCCAACGCAGAACGGATTGGGGTCTCCATCGGGTCTGGTATTGGCGGATTGCCGATGATCGAAACGACTCGTGACGAATTCGTGGCATCCGGCGTGCGCAAGATTTCTCCTTTCTTCGTGCCCGGTTCGATCATCAACATGATTTCCGGCAACCTGTCGATCATGTATGGCTACAAAGGGCCGAACATTGCTCTCGTCAGCGCCTGTTCCACCGGAACGCACAGTATCGGAGATGCGGCGCGGTTGATTGAATACGGTGATGCTGACGTCATGATTGCTGGCGGCGCGGAGTGTACGGTTTCTCCACTTGGCCTCGGCGGCTTCTGTGCCGCTCGTGCTCTGTCGACGCGCAACGACGATCCCAAGACCGCCAGCCGTCCGTGGGACAAGGATCGCGACGGTTTCGTCCTCAGCGAGGGAGCCGGGGTGCTGGTGCTTGAAGAGTACGAACACGCCAAGGCTCGCGGTGCGAGAATCTACGGTGAGTTGGCC
Organism: Candidatus Accumulibacter sp. UBA704; assembly: GCA_002304785.1. Lineage (GTDB taxonomy): Bacteria > Pseudomonadota > Gammaproteobacteria > Burkholderiales > Rhodocyclaceae > Propionivibrio. The sequence goes on from DBMG01000070.1 coordinate 8,820, forward strand.
GGCTTCGGCATGAGCGCGGACGCTAACCACATGACCGCTCCGTGCGAGGATGGTGAGGGTGCCGCCCGGTGCATGACGAATGCGCTGCGCAACTCGCAGGTCAATGTTGACGAGGTTCATTACCTCAACGCACACGGGACGTCGACGCCGCTTGGCGATGTGGCAGAAACGGTTGCAGTGAAGCGTGCATTCGGCGATCACGCCAAGAAGTTGGTGGTCAACTCGACCAAGTCGATGACCGGACATTTGCTCGGCGCAGCGGGAGGCATCGAGGCTGTTTTCTCGACACTGGCCGTCTATCACCAGATTTCTCCGCCGACCATCAATATCTTCAACCAGGATGAGGCGTGCGACCTTGACTACTGTGCCAATGAAGCGCGGCAGATGAAGATCGACGTGGCCATATCCAATTCCTTCGGTTTTGGTGGAACCAACGGCACCGTCGTGATCCGGCGCGTGTAGTTTCCCCGCTTTTGCCAAAGAACGGTGCAGTTTCCGATTACTATCGAACTGCGCCGTTCGTTTATTCACTCTCTGCTTACCTGCGCCGTGCATGGCACGGCGGCGGCATGCCTTTTTGCCGTACCGCTTGATTGGCATTGGCGGGCAGTTGCGCTTCCGCTGATTGCAGGCTCGTTGTGGTCTGCCTTGCGTTCCAGCCGGTTTGCGTCATTACGCCTGGCCGTAAACGAGGGGTTGTCGGTTCTTGAGGCCGATGGAAAGCGCGTGGCAACTGAATTGCTTCCCGGATGCACCACGTTTACCTGGCTCGTGGTGTTGCGATTCCGGATCAACGGAGAAAGCAAAGCGCACGCATTGACGCTGATGCCCGATCAGATGTCTCGCGACGAATTCAGGAAGCTTCGTTTGTGGCTACGCTGGAACGCTACGACCGGGAAGTGTGACGATTGGGGTTCCTGAGGACCGTGTTCTTTGCTTTTTTCAGTGTGGCGGGATAATCCCGGCTGAAGTGCAGCCCGCGGCTCTCACGGCGCTTCAGGGCGCAACGGACGATCAGGTCGGCGGTGACGACCAGATTCCGCAATTCGATCAGATCGTGGCAGACCCTGAAGTTCGAATAGTATTCGTGGATTTCCTTCTCCAGCAAGCGAATCCGGTGCTGGGCGCGTTGCAGGCGCTTGGTCGTGCGTACGATGCCGACGTAATCCCACATGAAGCGGCGCAGTTCATCCCAGTTGTGCGAGATCACGATTTCTTCGTCCGGGTCGGATACCCGACTTTCATCCCATTCGGGCAATTCCGGCATCTCGACCTTCGGCTGAGCTAGCATGTCGTTCACGGCGGCCTCTGAAAACACGAGGCATTCGAGCAGGGAGTTGCTGGCCAGCCGGTTGGCTCCGTGCAGCCCCGTGCAGGAAGCTTCGCCAGCGACATAAAGTCCCGGGATGTTGGTTCGGGCGCGCAGATCGCTGACAATGCCGCCACAGGTGTAGTGTGCCGCCGGGACGACCGGAATGGGATCCTTCGTGATGTCGATTCCCAGTTCCAGGCAGCGCGCCATGATGTTCGGAAAATGTTCCCTCAGGAAATCGGCCGGTTTGTGCGAGATGTCCAGATAAACGCAGTCGAGTCCACGCTTCTTCATCTCGAAATCGATGGCGCGCGCAACGACATCGCGCGGGGCCAGTTCGGCACGCGGATCGTGGCCCGGCATGAAGCGCGTCCCGTCGGGCAGTTTCAGCAAACCGCCTTCGCCACGCACTGCTTCGGAGATCAGGAAAGACTTTGCTTGCGGGTGGTACAGGCAGGTGGGGTGGAACTGGATGAACTCCATGTTTGCCACCTCGCAGCCGGCGCGCCAGGCCATGGCAATGCCGTCTCCAGTGGAGGTGTCCGGGCTTGTCGTGTAGAGATAGACTTTTCCTGCGCCGCCAGTGGCGATCAACGTGTGCGATGCGCCGATCGTCACGACCTCTCCATTGATGTTATCGAGGGCGTAAGCGCCATAGCAGCGGTTGTCCGCCAGCCCCAGTTTGTCCGCGGTGATGAGGTCGATGGCGATGTGGTGTTCGAGTACGGTAATGTTGGGGTGTCGCCGTACGTTTTGCGTCAGGGCTTCCTGTACGGCAAATCCGGTTGCATCTGCCACGTGGATGACCCGGCGGGCGCTGTGACCGCCTTCGCGCGTCAGATGGTACCCGGCCTCATCACGAGTGAATTTGACACCTTGTTCGATCAGCCATTCGATGGATCTTCGACCGTTCTCGATGACAAACCGCGTGGCCTCGGGATCGTTGAGGTATCCCCCCGCGATGAGAGTGTCGCGGATATGGTCTTCCGTCGAGTCTTCCCTGTCCAGAACGGCAGCGATTCCTCCCTGCGCCCGGCTCGAAGCGCTTTCGTCCAGAGTGCGCTTGCTGATAAGGCCGACTTTGCGGGTTTCGGCCAGTCGGATTGCCGCGGATTGCCCAGCCAAACCACTTCCAACTACAAGAACGTCAAAGTGAAGCACCACGTCGGAGTCCCTTAATTCGCGAACGACACAATCGATAAATATAACACGGTGAGTGAAATCCGGGATTCGGATTGTGTGTCGAAATCCCGGATTTCGAGGGACGCGCGGTAGCTCTGTGGTACTATTCGCGTCGGCGGGTCTCCCCGCATTGCAGGATGGTGAACCTGGTCAGGTCCGGAAGGAAGCAGCCACAGCCATTTACTGTGAGTGCCGGGGTAAGGCTCGCCACCTTCATTTTTGTCGTCCGCTTTCCGTCGTCTGCCCCGGCACGATGCGAGGTATCTGGTCCGCCAGGCCGGTGCGGGGCACGGCGCGGCGCGCCGAAATGCGTCTTCGTCCTACCAATTTCCCGGAATTTTCTTGCAATGACTGATTCCAGATTGCCGCCAAAGGTTGGCTTTGTGTCCCTCGGGTGCCCGAAGGCCTTGGTCGATTCCGAGCAAATACTCACCAAATTGCGCGCCGAGGGGTACGTCATTTCTCCTTCCTACGAAGGTGCAGATCTCGTAGTGGTCAATACCTGCGGTTTTATAGACGCGGCGGTCGAGGAGTCGCTGGAGGCCATCGGCGAGGCGCTTGAAGAAAACGGCAAGGTCATCGTCACCGGTTGCCTTGGCGCGAAGCAGGAACTGGTGCGCGAGGCGCATCCGAAGGTCCTGGCGATCACCGGTCCGCATGCGGCCGACGAGGTGCTGCAGCACGTGCATACCCACTTGCCTCAACCCCACGATCCGTTCACCAGTCTGGTGCCGCCGCAAGGCATCAAGCTGACGCCGCAGCATTTTGCCTACCTCAAGATATCCGAAGGCTGCAACCACAGTTGCACCTTCTGCATCATCCCGTCGCTGCGTGGCCCCTTGGTCAGCCGGGCGATCGGCGACGTGCTCACCGAGGCGAAAAACCTGGCTGAAGCCGGTGTGCGCGAGTTGCTGGTCATCTCGCAGGACACCAGCGCGTACGGCGTCGATGTGAAATACCGAACCGGGTTCGTCGGCGGACGCCCGGTCAAGACGCGATTGAAGGAACTGTGCGAGGCGTTGGCCGAATTCGGCATCTGGGTGCGCCTGCATTATGTTTACCCGTATCCGAGTGTCGACGACCTGATTCCGTTGATGGCAGAGGGCAAGATCCTGCCCTACCTCGACGTGCCGTTCCAGCATTCGAATTCGCGCATCCTCAAGGCCATGAAACGGCCGGCCAGCGCCGAGAACAATCTGGAGCGCATCAAGGCGTGGCGCGCGATCTGCCCCGACCTCACTATTCGCAGTACCTTCATTACTGGCTTCCCTGGCGAGACCGAGGTGGAGTTTGAGGAACTGCTGGCATTTCTGGAAGAAGCCCGGCTCGACCGGGTGGGCTGCTTCGCTTATTCGCCGGTCGAAGGCGCCGCGGCCAACGAACTGCCGGGTGCCGTGCCGGATGAAGTGCGCGAAGAGCGCCGGCGGCGCCTGATGGACGTGCAGGAGGATATCTCCGCCGATCTGCTGGCGACCAAGATTGGGCGTGAAATTACCGTTCTCGTTGATGCGGTGGATGACGAGGGCGCAATTGCTCGCTCGTCGGCGGATGCGCCGGAAATCGACGGCCTTGTCTTCATCGATCAGTTTTACGATGCCGAACCTGGCGATTTCCTGCAGGTACGCGTGATCGATGCTGACGAGCATGATCTGTATGCTGAGATTGTGGAGAACTGACCACAGTTTTTTTGGGGGGAGAGTGAGCGTGTCCCGGGCAGAACTGATCGAACAACTTGCGGCCATCGTCGGCGCGGAAAACGTATTGACAGCAGCTGACGATATGTATTCGTATCTCGGCGACTGGCGCGGTCGTTATCGTGGCGCGGCACGGTGTGTGGTGCGTCCAGCGAGTACGGCCGAAGTGTCGGCTGTTGTGCGCGTATGCGGCCAAGCCGGCGTGGCGATGGTGCCGCAGGGCGGCAATACGAGCCACTGCGGTGCGAGCATTCCCGATACGAGCGGCGAGGCCGTGCTGATCAGCTTGTCGCGCATGAACAGAATCCGGTCGGTCGATCCGGCCAACAATACCATAACGGTCGAAGCCGGATGCGTGCTGCAAACACTGCAGGAAGCGGCTTTCGAGGCGGGCCGGTTGTTCCCGCTGTCGCTGGCCGCCGAAGGCAGTTGCCAGATTGGCGGCAATTTGTCGACCAATGCCGGCGGCGTGCAGGTCCTGCGTTACGGCAACACGCGCGAACTCGCCTTGGGGTTGGAGGTGGTTCTACCCAGCGGCCAGGTGTGGGACGGTCTGCGCGGCTTGCGCAAAGACAACACCGGCTACGACCTAAAGCAGCTTTTCATCGGCGCCGAAGGCACGCTAGGTATCATTACGGCGGCCGTCATGAAACTCTTTCCCTTGCCGCAGGCCACCGCCACGGCCTGGCTGGCGATCGCCTCGCCGCATGCGGCGGTCAGACTGCTCAACGATCTGCAGGCGGCGTTCGGCACCACGCTTACGGCGTGTGAACTGGTCTCTGACATCTCGCTCGGCATGGTGCTCAAACACATCCGCGGCGCGCAGCCGCCGTTGTCCAACAGTCCGTGGTATCTGCTCGTCGAACTGTCCGGGCCGGGCGAGGAGGTGAGTTTGCGCAGTGCCCTGGAGGGTTTTCTCGAACAGGCACTGGAGGGCGAAGTCATTGCAGATGCAGTGGTGGCGCAGAGCGGTGAGCAGGCCGAGCGCCTGTGGATGCTGCGCGAGAGCATCAGCGAAGCGCAGAAGATCGAAGGTTTCAGCATCAAGCACGATATCTCCGTGCCCGTGTCGCGCATCGGCGAATTCGTCGACCGTGCCGACGCGGCGTTGAAAGCCGCCTATCCCGGCATTCGCATCGTCGCGTTCGGACATGTCGGGGACGGCAACCTGCATTACAACCAGTCGAAGCCGGAAGCCGGCGAAAACGCCGCGTTCATTGCCTCTCAGGCGCAGGTCAACGAGATCGTGCATGATATCGTCCATGAACTCGGCGGCAGCATCAGCGCGGAGCACGGAATAGGCCAGCTCAAGCGTGAGGAGATTCTCCGCTACAAGAGCACTGTCGAAATGGACATGATGCGGGCGATCAAGCGGGCGTTCGACCCGCAGGGAATCATGAATCCCGGGAAGGTTCTTTAGCCCAGCCAAACGCTATCCGTGGGGAGACCAACAACCTGGTCCGGGAGGAACAGATTTGGGTGTGCGCAAACAGAAAAGCCGTTCAGGTTCCTGAACGGCTTTTTGCAGAGCGGAACCCTGCAAGGATGTCTTACACGGCGCGCCTGCGAATCGCTCCAAGTCCCAACATCGCCAGCGCCAGCAGGGCAAGCGACCCGGGCTCGGGAACGTCGTTGTCACACGGCGGGGTTCCCGGAACGCCACAGACCGGCGTGAGGTTTTGGGTGAACCAGGTTTGATGGAAGGCAACCGCATTGTGCAATCCTGCTGTGTTCGATCCCTGCAGCACGATAGCATCTCCTGCTCCGTTACCAAAACCGACCGCGGCTGTCGTGCTTGTCTGGGTAACTTCCCACGGCATGTCAAGCCAGAAAAAGCCGATAGCCCCTTGTCCGGCTGGGATGGCGTAGTCAGGGCCGCGGACGACCATCTGGAACGTGTTCAGCAAGCCGCCCTGCGAATTGTAATAGCCAACGTGATCCCAGGTCAGGATCGTCTGGTTGGCATCCTGGCGGAGGTGCAACACGCCGCTCAGTGCATTGCGCGTGTCCACATCACCGAACCAGATGGAAATGGTCGGGATGCTGGCGCCGATCGGGCCGGTTGGGATGTAGGCCGAGTTTCCGGATCCGAAACTGATGTTGCCGTTGTTGTTGGCGTAAAACTGTGTATAACTGCCGCCAAAGAACGAGAACGTGTACCCGAAATTGATCGGGCCGCTGAAACCATCATCGTTCCGGCCTGATGCCAAGCCGGCGCCGTTGGCGTTTCCACCGCCGGTCATCACGACCACGTTGCCAATCCCTCCGCCGATTACGTCGGTGTATAGCTGTGTCGTCGGTGTCAGTGAGGATTGCGGGAAGTACTCGATGGCCGCTTGAGCCGGAGCGATCAAGGCGGTCAGTGCGACGGCACTAAGGAATTTTTGCAGTTTCATTGGGGCTCTCCACTTGTCATTGGCTTGGGATTCGGGTGCGAGACATGCGATCCCGTTCTTTTCGGTGAAGTAGAAAGCGATATGTGTGCCTGGTTGTCTAATTGATTGATATTAAATATTAAAAATCATATATTCAACAACGGTTGTTAAGATGTGTAAAAAGAATCGACAGTTGTCTGTTTCCTGTGCCGGATCCATCTCTGGTTGTTTGAACGGCGCTCATCACGAACCGGCTATTGCTTCACCAGCGCATAGATAGCCGGGATGGCAGCGAGCGTCAGTATGGCGGAAGAAACCGCGCTGCCGACCACCGTCACGCCGCAGCGTTTGCAGCCTGCGCCGGTGGTGGCCAGCATCACCTCGGAGCAAGGAAGAACAGGTCAGTTCAAGCGCGAGGAGATTCTCCGCTACAAGGGTTTTGTCGAAATGGGCATGATGACGCGCCGTCAAGTGGGCGTTCGACCCTCAGGGCATCATGAATCCCGGGAAAGTGATTTCGACCTCATGGCCGAGTGTCAGGCCTTTGACTCGAGACAAGCGCAAAGTGTTACCGGGCAGCGCGATGGCGCCCTTCAACGCCGGGTGCCCATCGGCCAGCGGTCCGATCCCGACGCTTCCCGATCTACTTGGCCGGCCCTGGCGCGGCCGGCGGCTTGCTCCGCCGCTCCATCATCATCTGCATCATGTCCATGCGTTTTTCCATCTGCTGCATGGGCTCCGCCATGTCGCCCGAACACATCATCATGCCCATGCCGCTTCCCATCATCGGAGAGCCGCCGGCCATGCCGCCGGCGAGCATCATGTTCTCGCGCATGGTCTGCATGTGCTCGGCGAGCAGGCGGTTGCGTTCTGCTTCGTTCTTCTCCTTGGCGCTGCGCTTCAACTGGGTGTCCATCTTCCTGACGTTGGCCTGCATCTGCTGCACCGGCTGAGCCGCGGCCGTGGGCATCGCGGGAGCTTGGGCGGTGGGTACGGCGTCCGTCTTCTGGTCAGGATGGTGGGCCTCCTCGGCAACGGCGGGCAAAGCCAGCAGCAGCGAGGCGGCGATGGCGGTCAGGGTGTTTCTCATGGCGTCTTTTCCTTGTCGGCGACGTGTTTCGTCTGTACATACACAGTCTAGGCAATCGTGCTGTCACACGAATGACGTGGAGATTCCATTCGTGAAAGCTTGCTTCGGACGGCGACGCCGTGAAGCTCACTCCAGGCTCATGCGGATGATCGGGCAGGGCATGTCCTCGCCGCCGCATTCGCATTCGCGCACGAGCTGGCGCAACGCGTCGGCCATCTTGCCGAGGCGCGTGATGCGCAGTTCGATGTCCTGGATCTTCTCGGTGGCGAGTTGGCGGGCGACGTGGTGATCGCGGTTGTCGTTGAGCGACAACAGGTCGGCGATTTCTTCCAGGGAGAAGCCGACGGTCTGCGCGCGCTTGATGAAGCGCAGGCGGTCGACGTGGTCGTCGCTGTAACGCCTCATTCCGCCCGCCTCCGAGGGGGTATCCAGGAGCCCGCGACGCTGGTAGTAGCGCACTGTCTCCACCCCCACGTCGGCAGCTTTAGCCAGCTTGCCGATGCTCAGATTGGTTTTCATGAAATACCTCTTGACTCCGTACTATGGTACGGAGTTTAGACTGGTTCGCATCGTGAATCCATAGGAGTGGAGATGATCATGAATACCTCGCAGAACGTGCTCGAAACGATCGACCTTGCAGTCGAAGGAATGACCTGTGCCGCATGCGCGGCGCGACTCGAGAAACAGCTCAACCGGCTTCCCGGCGTCGAGGCGGTGGTCAATTTTGCGGCCGAGCGCGCGCGCATCCGCTACGTGGTGGGCGCTACCGATACCGAGCGGCTGCTGGCGACCGTCGCCAAAACGGGCTTCGCCGCCAGCCTTGCCCGCGACGACACGCGCGCAGACGAAAAAGCGCGCAAGCTCGCCGCGTATCGCCGCGAACTGGTCCTGTTCTGGGTTTCGGCGGCGCTGACGCTGCCGCTGGTCGCCCAGATGCTGTTCATGTTCGGCACCGAGACGCATGCAGATATCGTCCCGCGCTGGCTGCAGCTGGCGCTGGCGACGCCCGTGCAACTGTGGATCGGCGGGCGCTTCTACCGCGGAGCATGGAACGCGCTACGCAACCGGGCCGGCAACATGAACGTGCTCGTCGCGTTGGGCACCAGCATGGCCTGGGGCTACAGCGTGGCGGTGACGCTGGGTGGCTGGGCGCACCAGCATGTGTACTTCGAGGCCTCAGCGACGGTCATTACGCTGGTGCTGCTTGGCAAGCTGCTGGAAGCGCGGGCCAAGGCGCGTACTTCGGCGGCGATCGAGGCGCTGGTGCGCTTGCAGCCGCAGACAGCGCGGCTTGAGCGCGACGGGCAACTGGTCGATGTGCCGGTGGCGCAACTTATTCCTGGCGACGTGTTCGTCGTCCGCCCCGGCGAGGCGATGCCGGTCGACGGCGAGGTGCTCGACGGCACCTCGAATGCCAATGAGGCCATGCTTACCGGCGAGGCCATGCCAGTCGCCAAGGCGCCGGGGAGCCGGGTCTTCGCGGCTACGGTCAATGGCGAAGGGTTGCTGCGCTGCCGCGCCACAGGCGTCGGCGCCCATACGCTGCTGGCCGGCATCATCCGCCTCGTCGAAGAGGCGCAAGGTTCGAAGGCGCCGGTTCATCGTCTTGCCGACCGGGTTTCCGCCGTCTTCGTGCCGGTTGTGGTGGCGATCGCGTGCGCGACCTTCATCGGCTGGTGGCTGGTCAGCGGCGACTTCAGCGCGGCCATGGTCAACGCGGTGGCCGTGCTGGTGATCGCTTGTCCCTGCGCACTCGGACTGGCGACGCCCACGGCGATCATGGTCGGCACCGGGCAGGGAGCGCGGGCCGGCGTGTTGATCCGCAACGCCGAGGCGCTGGAACTGGCGGAGAAGATCGGGGTGCTGGCGGTGGACAAGACCGGCACGCTGACCGAAGGCCGGCCGGTGGTGACCGAGGTGGCAGGGGCTGATGGCAGGCGTTTGCTGAAGTTGGCTGCTGGCCTGGAACAAGGCTCGACTCATCCGCTCGCGGCGGCCATTGTGGCGCGGGCCAAGGACGAAGGCATCGAACTCGACGTTCCGCAGAACATGGAGGCGGTCGTCGGTCGGGGCGTGCGCGGCGACGTCGGCGGCCAGCGGGTACGCGTCGGTTCGCCCGCCTGGTTCGCGCTTGAAGAGCTTGCCGTTCCGCCCGAGGCAGCCATGTTGCAGCAGCAGGGGCGCAGCGTCATCGCGGTCGCCGTCGGCGACGAGGTGCTCGGTTTGATCGGCGTCGCGGATCCCTTGCGCGCGAGTTCCCGGCGCGCCGTGGGGCGCTTGCAGCGACTGGGCGTCGAAGTGGTCATGCTCACCGGGGACAACGCCGGCACCGCCGCGGCAATCGCCCGCGAGGCGGGCATCACGCGCTACGAAGCCGAGGTGTTGCCGGGCGACAAGGCGGCCGCGGTGAACCGTCTCAAGGCCGGCAACGGCGGCAGGCGTGTGGGGATGGCCGGCGACGGCATCAACGACGCACCGGCGCTGGCCGCCGCCGACGTCAGTTTCGCCATGGGCGCCGGTTCGGACGTGGCGATGCAGGCGGCGGACGTGACGCTGATGCGCGACGATCTCAACGGGGTGGCCGATGCCATCTCGCTGTCACGCGCCACGCTGTCGAAGATTCGCCAGAACCTGTTCTTCGCCTTCATCTATAACGTACTCGGAATCCCTCTGGCGGTATTCGGCCTGCTCAACCCGGTTGTTGCGGGCGCGGCGATGGCGGCGAGTTCGGTGTCGGTAGTCGGCAGTTCGTTACTTCTCAAAAACTGGAAACCAGGAAAGGAATAGCAATGGAAACAACCATCATCAATATCGGCGGGATGTCTTGCGGCGGTTGTGTGAAAAGCATAACCGGGGTACTGGTCGCGTTGCCTGGCGTGGCAAAAGCGGAGGTGTCTCTGGAGCGGGGGCGGGCCGTGGTCGAGTTCGACCCGGAGCAGGTGGACCGCGCCGAACTGGTCGAGGCAGTCGAGAACGCCGGATTCGACGCTGCTTGACTCGCCCAAGGCAACCGGCGCGTCTTCCGGACCCGTCGCGGCGTGGTGGCCGGGGTCGTGCCGGGCTTCGGTCGTCGCGTTATGGCGGAACCTGTAGGTAAGGTGGACATGTTCGGGTAGAATCGTTCCCTCCTTTTGGATGCCAAATCGATGGAAGGCTATTCGGTTCCCGTTGTGCAAAAAGACACCTTGTCGGATCAGGTCATTCGATTTCTACTCGGATTGATCTCCGATCGACAACTCAAGGTGGGTGACCCCGTCCCCAGCGAGGGCCAGGTTGCGGAATTGCTGAAGGTCAGCCGCAATGTGGTCCGGGAGTCCTATCGAGCGCTTGCTGTCGTTGGCGTACTCTCCGTTCAGAGCGGAAAGAAGCCCAGAATCAGGGAAATTGACCCGAACGTGCTGGCGCAGTTTTTTTCCTATGCCGCCGCAACCAGCCAAGTCAGCGCTCAGCAAATTCTCGAGTTGCGCCGGGTCATCGAAATCCAGGCAGCGGCACTGGCAGCGTCCAATGCGACTGACGAAGAACTGCAACGTATTCGGGAGGCAGGGCAACGCCTGCACGAACTGCCGTTGTCTGATCCGCAGTGGATTCAGTTCGACTACGCGCTGCATCTGGCTATAGCGGAGGCTGTCCACAATCCGCTGTTCCCGATCCAGTTGCTCGCCTTAAGAGCCCCGCTCGAAGAATCGATGCGTGTCGGAATGCAGAGCATGATCAGCAGTCACACCGAAAGCAGTATCGTCGTGCTTCATGATCGCCTGGTTCAGGCAATCTGCAGCCGTGATTCCGTCGCGGCGGCTTACGCGATGGAACAGCACTTTGTGGCGCCGGTCTCTGCCATGCTGAACATGGGCGTCGCCAAGTTGAAGGAAGAGAAAATCCAGCATCAGAGTCGCCAATCGTAATTGCGTCGAGTGGGGGCGGCAAAGAATCGGGCGGGCATGGCGGTTCGATCTTCTTTTCGAGATTTTTGTGCGGGCCTTCATATCTTTACGTTACCTATCCTACAGGAGTATAGTTCGGTAACGTAAATCTTACCGGGAGGGTTTCACATGAATGCGTTCACCAAGCCTCAGTGGCGTGACGATGACGAACTTTTCAGACTTTGCCGCGAAGGGCTGTTCAGCGCCGTGATCGGCGATGTCATGGACCTCATGGGACGCACCCACCAGTTCCTGTCGCCGAGAATTCAGCCGCTGCGCGATGACATGGTTCTCGTGGGGCGGGCCATGCCCGTTCTTGAGGCGGATGACCACGGCGGGGAAGGACCGGGCCGCGTCAACGATCTCTTCAATGGGCCTTTCGGCCTGATGTTGCGTGCGCTCGACGACCTGCAAAGGCACGAAATCTATATTTGTACCGGGGCATCCCCGGAGTATGCGCTCTGGGGCGAACTCATGAGCACCTGCGCCCAGAACCGCGGCGCGGCGGGCGCCATCGTCGATGGCTATTCGCGCGACACCCGCGGCATCCTGCAAATCGGCTTCCCGGTGTTCTCCTACGGTCGGTTTGCCCAAGACCAGCGTCCGCGCGGAAAGGTCATCGATTTTCGCTGCACGATCCAGGTGGGTGCCGTAACGGTCAGGCCGGGCGACATCCTGTTCGGTGATCTGGATGGCGTCTGCGTCATTCCGCAGGAAATTGAGAAAGATGTCATCGAGGCCGCATGGCAAAAGGCGCATGGCGAGAAGCGGGTATTCGAGGCGATCAAGGGCGGCATGGGTGCCCAGGCGGCCTGGGACAAGTTCGGCATCCTGTAACCCGATTGAATTCGATGCCGGGCAGTGGGCCTGGCGTCCCGAGCAGTTTTTCCGAGGAAGGTGCACCGATGAAAATCACCGATGTGAAGGTCTGGCTTGTCGAAGGCGTGAAATACAACTGGACCATGATGAAGGTCTACACCGACACCGGTTTGACCGGGGTGGGTGAAGCGACCAACTGGCCGGGCAGTCCGATCATCGAAGCCGCAGCGAAACATGTCGGCGAACGTGTGATCGGCCTCGATCCGCTCCGGACCGACTTCATCTGGACGAAGCTCTACCGCGACCTCAACTGGATCGGCCCCTACGGCGCCAGTCTTTGCGCCATCAGCGGGCTGGACATGGCTCTCCTCGACCTGAAAGGCAAGGCGTACGGCATGCCCTGTTATGAGTTGCTGGGGGGCGCGTTCCGCAAGGACATTCTGCTGTACGCCAACTACTGGTTTACCGGCGGCGGCCATACCGGCGAGGAGTATGCGAGGCAGGCGCGGCGGGTGAAGGAACTGGGCTTTACCGGCCTCAAGTTCGACCCCTTTGCGCATACGAACTACCTCTACGGGGAAGACCTGCACACCAACCTGACGCTGACCAAGAACCAGCAGGATCTGGCCTTCGAAGTCACCAATGCGGTTCGCGACGCGGTCGGTCCCGAATTCGACATGATGATCGAGACCCATGCCATGCTGAATTTCGAAGTGGCGATCAAGATGGCGGAAAGGCTGGCACCCTTGGGCGTCACCTGGTACGAGGAGCCGGCCGGTCCGGAAAGCGCCCAGACGCTACGCGCCTTCAGGGAAAGACTGCCGTCGAATGTCCCGATCTGCGTCGGCGAACGCCACTACACACGGCACGGGTTCCGTCCGGTGCTGGAAAACCACATCTGCGACGTGATCATGCCGGACATTACCCGCTGCGGCGGTCCGAGCGAAATGAAGCGGATCGCCACCATGGCGGAAGCCTACGGCGTTCTGGTGGCGCCGCACAATCCGAACGGGCCGTTGAGTACTCTGGCCAGCGCTCATGTCTGCGCCAGCATTCCCAATTTCTTCCGCTGCGAATTCATGGTGAACGATGTGCCCTGGCGCGATCAGGTCATCAGCCATCCGCTGGATGTGCGTGGAGGAATCCTGCACCTTTCGGATCGCCCCGGGTTTGGGGTCGATCTGGTTGAAGACGAGCTTGCCAAGCATCCCGGCGTACGTGAGCTGAAGGCCAGGAACAATTTTTACGTGTGAGACCTGAGCTGGTCGAGAGGAGGACGGTAGTCGTTACCGTCCTGCCTGACGGTGGCGCTGCGGGTTATCCCTCCATCCCGCGCTTCAGACGCCACTGCTTGACCAGCGCGTAGATCGCCGGGATGACGGCCAGCGTCAGCACCGTCGAGGAGACCATCCCCCCGACCATCGGCGCGGCGATACGGCTCATGACTTCGGAGCCGGTGCCGGTGCCCCACATGATCGGCAGCAGACCCGCCATGATGGCGACGACGGTCATCATCTTCGGGCGCACGCGTTCGACGGCGCCTTCCATGATCGCGTCGTAGAGGTCGGCAACGGTCGGCGTGCGCTTGGCGGCGCTGCATTGGGCCTTGACCTCCTCCCAGGCGTGGTCGAGGTAGATCAGCATTACCACGCCGGTTTCTGCCGCGACACCCGCGAGCGCGATGAAGCCGACGGCCACGGCAACACTCATGTGGTAACCCAGCCACCACATCAGCCAGATGCCGCCGACCAGCGCGAAGGGCACCGAGAGCATGACGATCAGCGTTTCGGTCATACGCCGGAAGTTGAGGTACAGCAGCAGGAAGATCAACAGCAGCGTGACCGGCACGACCACCTTCATCTTCTCGATCGCGCGTTCCATGTTCTCGAACTGGCCGCTCCAGGTGATGTAGTAGCCTGAAGGGAACTTGACCTTTTCCGCTACGGCCTTCTTTGCCCGGGCTACGTAACCACCTAGGTCGCCGTCGCGGGTATCGACGTAGATATACGCCGACAGGAGGGCGTTCTCGGTGCGGATACCGGGCGTGCCCTTGGCGATCTCGACCTTGGCCAACTGGCCGAGCGGGATCATGCCGCTGCCCATCGTCGGCACCAGCACTTCGCGGGCGATCAGTTGCGGGTCGGAGCGCAATTCGCGCGGGTAGCGCACCGTCACGCCGTAGCGCTCGCGGCCCTCGACCGTCGTCGTGACCATTTCGCCGCCGAGCGCGCTGCCGATCACGTCCTGCAGTTCGCCGACAGAGAGGCCGTAGCGTGCCAGTTGCCCACGGTCCGGCTCGATGTTGAGGTAGAAGCCGCCGGTGATGCGTTCGGCGAAAGCGCTGGAGGTGCCCGGCACGTCCTTGACGGCCGCTTCGATTTCCTTGGCCAGCCGTTCCATCTCGTTCAGGTCCTTGCCGAAGACCTTGATGCCGATCGGCGTGCGGATGCCGGTGGACAGCATGTCGATGCGCGCCTTGATCGGCATCGTCCAGGCGTTGGAGACGCCGGGGAACTGCATCGCCTTGTCCATTTCGGCGACCAGCTTGTCGATGGTCATGCCGGCGCGCCATTCGGATTCGGGCTTGAGGTTGATCACCGTCTCGAACATCTCGGTCGGCGCCGGGTCGGTCGCGGTGTTGGCGCGCCCGGCCTTGCCGTAAACCGAGGCGACTTCCGGGAAACTCTTGATGATCTTGTTCTGCGTCTGCAGCAGCTCGGCGGCCTTGGTAATCGACATGCCGGGCAGCGAGGCCGGCATGTAGAACAGCGTGCCTTCGTTGAGCGTCGGCATGAATTCGGAACCGAGCTTCGAGGCCGGAAAAACCGTGAGGCCCAAGGCCAGGACGGCGAACGCGATGGTCAGCTTCTTCCAGCGCATGACGCCGCGGATGATCGGGCGGTAGACCCAGATCAGGAATCGGTTCACCGGGTTGTTCGCCTCGGGCATGATCTTGCCGCGGATGAAGTACATCATCAGCACCGGCACCAGCGTGACCGACAGGAAGGCGGCGCCGGCCATCGAGAAGGTCTTGGTGTAGGCCAGTGGCGAGAACAGGCGTCCTTCCTGGCCTTCGAGGCTGAACACCGGCAGGAACGAGACGGTGATGATCAGCAGCGAGAAGAAGAGTGCCGGGCCGACTTCCTTGCAGGCGTCGATCATGGCGGTGGCGCGCTCTGCTTTGGAGTGCTTCTCCGGCAGGCGTTCGAGATGCTTGTGCGCGTTCTCGATCATCACGATGGCCGCGTCGATCATCGCGCCGATGGCAATGGCGATGCCGCCCAGGCTCATCAGGTTGGAGTTCATGCCGAGCAGGCGCATGGAGATGAAGGCGATCAGGATGCCGACCGGGAGCATCAGGATGGCCACCAGCGCGCTGCGTACATGCAGCAGGAAGACGATGCAGACCAGCGCGACGATCAGCGATTCCTCGATCAGCGTGCGCTTCAGGGTATCGATCGCGCGGTGGATGAGATCCGAACGGTCGTAAACGCTTTCGATGCTGACCCCCTCCGGCAGGCCGGCCGAGACCTCCTTGATCTTCTCCTTCAGGTTATGGATCACTTCGAGTGCGTTCTCGCCGTAGCGCGCCATGGCGATGCCGGAAACGACTTCGCCCTCGCCGTTGAGTTCGGTCAGGCCGCGCCGCTCGTCGGGAATCAGCTCGACTCGCGCGATGTCGCGGATCAGGACGGGAACGCCCTTTTCGCTTTTGACGACGAGGTTTTCAATATCGCCGATGCCGCGCAGGTAACCCTTGCCGCGCACCATGTACTCGGTCTCGGCCATTTCCACGGCTCGCCCGCCGACATCGCGGTTCGAGTCGCGGATCACCTGCGCCACCTTCATCAGCGGAATGCCGTAGGAGCGCAGCTTCACCGGATCGACGGTGACCTGGTAGGTCTGCACGAAACCGCCGACCGAGGCGACCTCGGAGACGCCGTGCGCCTTGGTCAGCTGGTAGCGCACGAACCAGTCCTGGATCGAGCGCAGCTCGGCGAGCGTCTTGTCCTTGGCCAGCAAGGCGTACTGGTAGACCCAGCCGACGCCGGTGGCGTCCGGTCCGATCTGCGGCGTGACGCCCTTGGGCATGCGTCCGGAAGCGAAGTTGAGGTATTCCAGTACGCGCGAACGCGCCCAGTAGATGTCGGTGCCGTCCTCGAAGATGATGTAGACGAACGAGGCGCCGAAGAACGAGAAGCCGCGCACGACCTTCGACTTGGGCACCGAGAGCATGGCCGTGGTCAGCGGGTAGGTGATCTGGTCCTCGACCACCTGCGGCGCCTGGCCGGGATATTCGGTATAGACGATGACCTGCACGTCGGAGAGGTCGGGCAGGGCGTCGAGCGGGGTGCGCAGCACGGCGATGACGCCGCCGAGAACGATGAACAGGGTGGCCAGCAGGACGAGAGCACGGTTCTTTCCGGACCATTCGATTATTTTTGCGAGCATGGCGTTTTTCCGATTCTTGGGGCGTCATTCCGGCGAAAGCCGGAATCCNNTCCCGGCTTTCGCCGGGATGACGACGTATTGGCTGATTCGCTTGGAGATGACGTCAGTGACCGCTGTGAGAGCTGGCAGCGGCAGGCGCGGGCTTCGCGTTGCCGGCTGGCTTGATCGCGGTGATCACCCATTCGCCCTGCCCACGCTCCACGAACTCGAAGTCGATGCGCGAACCTGGTTTCAGTTCTTTCACCAGTCCTTCGTTGGCGACTTTGAACTCCATAGTCATCGCCGGCCACTTGAGGCTGTCGATCGGCCCGTGCTCGATGGTGGCCGTGCCCGTTTTCGGGTCGTAGTCGTCAATACGGCCGCTGGCCTGGTGCCCCACCTGTTTGCTGGCGCCAACCTTCGCTTCCGGTGCGCTGAATCCGCTGACCGCCGCCTTGAGGTTGCTCTCGGCGTCGATCAGGAAGTTGGCGGCGACGACGACCTGTTCCCCGTCCTTCACTCCGTCGATGACCGCGACGTGGTTGTCGCTGCGTGCGCCGAGTTTGACTTCCCGCGGTTCGAAGCGGCCTTCGCCCAACTGAACTAGAACGATCTGCCGCGTACCGCTGTCGATCACGGCGGAAACCGGCACGGTGACCACGGTACCGCGTGCGCCGACCGGCAGTTCGACCTGGGCGAACATCGCGGGTTTCAGCAGCAGCCCCGGATTGGCCAGTTCTACGCGGACCGGGACGGTGCGCGTCATTTCGTTGAGCGTCGGGTAGACGTAGCTGATCTTGCCCTCGAATACCTTGTCCGGATAGGCGTTGATGCGCACCTTAGCGCTCGCCCCGGTCTTCACGAAACCGATGTCCTGCTCGAAAACGTCGGCGACGACCCACACCGAAGAAAGATCGGCAACCTGGTACAACACCTCGCCGGGCATGAAGCGCATGCCCTGCAGCGCCTTTTTCTCGGTGATGACGCCGGACACCGGCGAACGAAAGGTCAGCGTGCGCTTCGTCTCGCCCGACTGTGCCAGCGCCTTGACCTGTGCCTCGGAGATGTCCCAGTTCTTCAGGCGTGCGAGGCTCGATTCGGCCAGTTGTTTCATCCCGGCCTGCGCCGTGGCATCGGCACCCTTCAGCGCTTCGACCCCCTGCGCGGCAATGGCGTACTCGCGTTGCGCCGAGACGAGTTCCGGGCTATAGACCTCGAACAGCGGCTGTCCCTTGCCGACCGGCTGGCCGGTGACATTGACGTGCAACTGTTCGACGTATCCTTCGAATTTCGGGGAGATGGCGTAGGTCCGCCGCTCGTCCGGTTCGACGCGGCCAGCCGCACGCACGATCCGGTCGAGCGCGCGCAGTTGCGCCGCTTCGGTGCGCACGCCGAGCTTCTGGACCTTCTCCGTGCCGATCTTGATCTGGTTGGCCGACGCCGGTTCGTTTTCCTCGCCGCCTTCAAAGACCGGGATGTAGTCCATGCCCATCGGGTCCTTCTTGGGCGTCGGGGAGGTATCGGGCAGGCCCATCGGGTTGCGGTAGTAGAGGATCTTGCGCTCCTTCCTGCCGCCTTCAGCGGCGGGGCCCGCGCCAACCGTCTGCGCGGTGCCGCCGCCTTTGGTACCCAGCCAGTAGCCGCCGGCGCCGGCGACCAATGCGCCAACCACGATGCCGACGGCCAATCCCGTTCCTTGCTTCATAGGTCTTCTCCCAGGAGTTTTTCGATTTCGGCAAGGCGAATCTGCGCCTCTCCCTGCGCCTTGATCTGATTCAGGCGCGCCTTACGAATCTGCTGCTGCGCTTCGAGCAGAGTGGCGAAGTCGACCTTGCCGTTTTCGTAGGCGGCGAGCGCGGAGTTGAAGGTCAGTTCGGCCTGCGGCAGCAGGCTGGTCGTGGCCAGCATTTCGGTGCGCCGCGCCGCTTCGATGCCCGAGACGTTCTCGGCCAGTCCAGAGAGTACTTCGTTGGCCGTGGCGTCCTTGCGCGCCCGGGCCGCGGAGAGCATCGACTCGGATTCACGTTCCATGGCGCGGCGCGTGGATTGCTGCAGCGGGATGTTGAATTCGACCATCAACTGCCATTCCTTGACCGAGTTGCTGTACTGCACGGGCGTCACGCCGAGCATGAAGTCGGGGTAGCGCTCCTTGTAGGCGAGCTCGCGTTTCTTCTCGGCCGACTTGATTGCGGCGTCGTCGGCGAAGAGACGGGGATTGCGTCCGCGCACGCGGTCTTCGAGCGCGGCGTAGTCGAGCTTGGCCGGCGTTGGCAGCGGGCGCAGCGCCTCGGGTGTGGCCAGCGGGGCGTTGGCCGGACGCGAGAGCAGCATGTTGATGCGCGCACGCAGCATGTTGCCTTCGTTCTCCAGCATGATCAGGTCGTTGCGCATGGCGGTCTGTTCGACCTGGGCGCGGACGATGTCCTGCTGCATGGCGAGGCCACCGGCGTAGCGCGCTTGGGCGATCTGCTCCAGCCGGACCATCAGGTCGAGGATTTCGCGGGTGAGCTGCTCGTTGCGGTGCAGGACGTAGAGTTGGGCGTGGGAGGTCTTCAGGCGCGCGGCGATCTCGGACCACGTACCGCGATAACGGCCCTGCGCGCCGTCAGCGTCGAGTTCGGCGATCTCGCGCTTCAGGTCGCGCTTGCCGTACCAGGGTAGTTCCTGGGTGATCGTGTATTTGGTGCTTCCTGCGCGGCTCGGGGAAAGGGTAGGGCTCTGCTCGCCCATGCGGGTGATGTCCATCAGTTCGACCCGGAGCTTGGGATCCGGCAGGGCACCGGCCGGCGTCACGCGCTCGCCGGCGGCGTCTGCCTCGTGGCGCATCGACGCGTATTCGGGGTTGTTCTGCCGGGCGTAGTCGAGCAGGCTGGCGACGGTGCGCCCGGGCGCAGCGTCCTGGGCGAGTACGGCAGGTGCCGACAGGACCGCCAACACCACCGTCAGTGTTTGCAGGGAAAAGCGTTTTGGCATGAATATCTCCGATTACCAAGAATCGTTTGTTTTGTTATCTGGCTGCGGATGATTGGATCCGGCCATCTCGGGGGGGCACGCTGCCTTTCTTGCCCTCACAAGACCAACCTAGCTGACCGGGATGCGCCGCGCCAATTTGCTATCGGTCATGCAACCGGATGCCGGGAATCATTTGGCCGGTTCGAATTGCACGACCGTGATGGCGCCATTCACGTTTTCTGCGGTGAAGCGGATCTTGTCGCCTTCCTTCATCTGATCGAGCCAGGTGGCGTCCTTGACGCGAAAGACCATTGTCATCGGCATGTCCATGCCCAGATTGACCAGAGGTCCGTGGGCCAGCGTAACTTTGCCGGCGGCCTTGTCGATCTTCTTCACCTGCCCATCGACCATCTTTGTAGCGTTGGGAGCAGCTTGGTGCGACGGCATGGCGCCGTGTCCAGCGTGGTCGCTGGCAGCCATGGTTGACGCCGGGAGGATGGTGGCGGCGGTGGCAATAGCAGCGACTATGGTGGTGATCGTGGTTTTCATAACGAGTTCTCCAAGGGGTCAGTGTTTCGCAAATACACGCGTGCTGCCGTCGTTGTGGACCAGCAGGGTTTCATAGGGGGGCGCGTTCGGTATGTCCATGCCGGGGGATCCTTGCGGCATTCCGGGAACGGCGAGCCCAATCGCCTTGGGCTTTTCCTTGAGCAGCCGCTTGATGTCTTCGGCGGGTACGTGGCCCTCGAGGAGGTAGTTGCCTATCTTGGCCGTGTGGCACGAGCCGAGCTTGTCGGGCATGCCCAGTTTCTTGCGCGTGCCCGGTACGTCATCCACCTCATGGGTCTTGACGGAAAAGCCGGCCTTGGTCATATGCTCGGCCCATTTCCCGCAGCATCCGCAATAGGGGTTCTTGTAAAGTTCGATCGTTCCCGCCGTCTGGGCGATGCTTGCGCCGGCGGTTCCCAACGCCATCATCGCCAGCAGGATCGAGATTTTCCGTGCCATGTAACTGCTCCTCGTTATTGGATAGGGGCAGTATGGTGAGGCTATCCCGACGCCAAGCTGACCGGAAAATTACATTCCTGTAATCTTCCAGCCCCGGTCATTTCGCCGGCTGGATGTCGGTGACGACCAGCTTTCCGCCTTCGTCGACGGCGTGGAAGCGGATCTTGTCGCCGACCTTGGCCTTGTCGAGCAGGGCAGGTTCCTTGGCGGTGAAGACCATGCTCATTGGCGGCATGTCCAGATGCTTGATCGGGCCGTTCTTGATGGTGATCTTGCCTGACTCCTTTTGACGTCCTCGCCTACCTGAAGGAAGACGATTCCTACTGCGCTAAACAAGGGCAAGCCCCTGAGTAGTCGCTTCGGTGGGTTCCTGCTTCGCTGGACGGCCCGACTGCGCCATTCCTCCACAGGCCAACACGGCATGTCCTGCCGCTAAAATATTGATCGCGCCGACCAGATCGGCGTTT
>DBMG01000084.1:0-2234 GCA_002304785.1 Candidatus Accumulibacter sp. UBA704
TCGGGCAACCGCAACTTCGAGGCACGCATCCATTCAGCGATCAAGGCCAATTTCCTGATGAGTCCGCCGCTGGTTGTGGCGTTCGCACTGGCCGGTCACGTCGACATTGATCTAACGCGCGAGGCGCTGGGGACCAGCAGCAACGGATCGCCGGTTATGCTCAGGGACATCTGGCCGAGTGGCGAGGAAATCGCAGCAGTCATCGCGGACGCCACCTCCCCCGACACTTATCGCGCGCTGTACGGCGACTTCGTCAACCGCAACCCTCTGTGGAATGAGATTCCTGCGGACACCGGCCAGGTGTATGCGTGGCCGCCGTCGACCTATATCGCCAAACCACCGTTCTTCGACGATTTTTCGATCGAGCNNGGGCGGCCTGACGAATATCCGGGGCGCGCGGGCACTGGCGATTTTCGGCGATTCGGTTACGACTGACCACATCAGTCCTGCCGGCTCGATCAAGCCTACGTCGCCAGCCGGCGAGTATCTTCTCGCAAATGGCGTATCGGTCGCCGATTTCAACAGCTACGGCGCTCGTCGCGGTAACCACGAGGTAATGGTGCGCGGTACTTTCGCCAATGTACGCATCCGCAACCTGATGTTACCGGCCAATGCCGACGGCTCGCAGGTCGAGGGCGGCGTCACCCGCCTTCAACCGGCCGGCGAAACTATGTCGATTTATGCGGCGGCGATGAAGTACCAAGCCGCAGGCACGCCGACGCTGGTGTTCGCCGGCGAGGAGTACGGCTCCGGTTCAAGCCGCGACTGGGCGGCNNCTGCTCGGCGTGCGCGCCGTCGTGGCCAGAAGCTTCGAGCGCATCCATCGTTCCAATCTGGTCGGCATGGGTGTTCTTACGCTCCAGTTCCAGGACGGCGACAGCGTCGAAACGCTTGGTATTGTTGGGGACGAGGAATTCGAGATTCTGGGTTTGGAGAATGAGTTGCGGCCGCATCAGAATGTCGTACTTGCAATCCGGCGAAACATATCGGGCAACAGTAAACAACAGGACGTGACGGTGCAATTGCGTGTCGATACGCCTATCGAGATCGAATACCTGCGCCACGGCGGCATCCTTCCTTATGTATTGCGCGGGCTGCTGGAAAACTCGGAAGCGTAACGGAGCATATTCCTGCCAGGCCAGCAATCGCTTCAGATCGTCGGCAATGGCGGCGACTGGCACGGAGTCATTGATGTAGGAGCGGATTCGTCCAGAGTCGTCGATAACATATACGCTGATGGAGCGATTTAATCTGTCGTAAGCGCCGTGACTCCTTTCGACGAAAATATTGAAGCCCCTCGTGACGGCGTCGACCGACGGAAATAACGAGGAATGAGGCATCGCCCCCATTCAGATCGGCGGCGAGCCGTTGCTGCAGGGCATCAGCAAACGCGGCGATACCTATCTCCGAACTTTGCTGATTCTTGGCTCACGTGCAGCTCTGCGCGTGGCCGAACGTGAGCCCGGTTACCAAGCCAGTTGGCTTGCTCGGCTTCTGGAAAGGCGAGACAGCGATATCGCTTCGGTTGCCTGGGCCGACAAGATTGCGCGCTCGGTTTGGGTATTACTGGCTCACGACCAGGACTCCCGCACTGACCTCCCGCCGGCAATGGCCGTTACATAATTACCTAGCATTGAACAGCGCTTGGCGGAACAACGGGAAGGAGGCGAGGATTCTTGGCTCGAACTCAGGTCCCGCGCTCCAGTAGGGGAATAGAATCTTCTGCGTGTTTCTTCACCAACTTGGCCGCTTTCTTTTCTTTTTGCGTCAGTAGTGGATGTTTCTTGGCTTCCTTGTTGGGCTTTTTTGATTTGGACATGAGACTTTCTCCTGGTCTGGATCGGTATTTCGGATTTTCAGATGCATGCTGCGAACATCTGTGGAAGAGTATCCGGCAAGCGAAGTCTCGCCTCTGTGCGCTAACGAACGAAAGAATTCGGCTACCGGCTCATAACAATTTTCACCACATGTTCCTGCCGATCATTCACCAGCGGAATGCTCAAGTCGGGTTGATCAACCCCATCAAGGGTCATTGAGGCCAGGTCCGCCAGGGTTTGGGTAACGTCGACGTGATACATCGTTTCCCAATAGCGATAGCGCATCGTGAAATCCGGCCAGTCGGCAGGCAGGCATGGTGCGAGATGAAGGACATCCCCCTCCCGGCGCAGGCCTAGCAGCGATTCGATGATCAGCCGATACATCCAGCCAGCGGACCCGGTGTACCAGCTCCAGCC
>DBMG01000084.1:2289-3235 GCA_002304785.1 Candidatus Accumulibacter sp. UBA704
TCTCGCCCAGCGCGGCAAAGGCCATCGCCGCCCAAACTGCCGCGTGGGTGTATTGCCCGCCGTTTTCACGCACGCCCGGCACATAGCCGCGGATGTAGCCCGGATCGAGAATGGTGCCGTCGAAAGGCGGGTCGAGCAGTTGCACCAGCGCGTCCTTGCGACGCACCAGATGGTCGTCGACGGCCTGCATGGCCGTGCGGGAGCGCCCCGCGTCACCGGCCCCGGAGAGGACGGACCAGCTTTGCGAGATCGAATCGATCTGGCATTCCGTATTGCTCGCCGAACCGAGCGGTGTGCCGTCGTCGAAGTAGGCGCGGCGGTACCACCCTCCATCCCAGGCGTGCTGTTCGATGCTCCCGCTCAGCCGGGCACCTTCACTTTGGCACATTTCGGCAAAGGACACGTCGCCGTAGCCGCGCGCCACGTCGGCAAACTGCCGAAGCACATCGCACAGGAAAAATCCCAGCCAGACGCTTTCACCCTTGCCGCCGATGCCGACCCGGTCCATGCCGTCGTTCCAGTCGCCGGACCCGATCAGCGGCAGCCCATGCTGGCCGAATTGCAGGCCGTGCCGGATGGCCCGTTGGCAATGCTCGTACAGACTGGCTTCCTCGGCGGAACGCATCGGGAGATCGTAGTAGGAGTCGTCCTCCGGATTGACCGGGCGGCCTTCCAGGAAATGCACCGTTTCATCGAGCACCCCGGTGTCGCCGGTACCCAGCACGTAGCGGCTCACCGCCAGCGGCAGCCAAAGGTAGTCGTCCGAACAGCGGGTGCGCACGCCGCGACCGGACGGCGGATGCCACCAGTGCTGGACGTCGCCCTCCAGGAACTGCCGGCTCGCGCACAACAGGAGATGTGCGCGCACCAGCCCCGGATCGGCGTGAATCAACGCCATCGTGTCCTGCAACTGGTCGCGGAAGCCGAAGGCGCCTCCCGACTGGTA
>DBMG01000054.1 GCA_002304785.1 Candidatus Accumulibacter sp. UBA704
CGAGAGATTTTAAGTCTCTTGTGTCTACCTATTTCACCATCCGGGCAGCGGCGGCGATTATACCTTGAGGGCAATAGCTCGCCCCAACGAAAAAGGGAAAATGCTTCCGCATTTTCCCTTTTGTGTGGAGCGGGAAACGAGTCTCGAACTCGCGACCTCAACCTTGGCAAGGTTGCGCTCTACCAACTGAGCTATTCCCGCAAAAGCGAGTGCGCATTATATAGCCTTGGCGCGACCTGTCAACGTTTTGGCCCCATTTTTGAAGACCATCCGGGCACCCGATCAAGTTTCCTTGTCCTGCTGGGCAAGATATGGCCACGCCATGCGCATGTAATACCCCATCGACCATAGCGTCAGCAACGCAGCCAGATAAATGAGCCAGGTACCGATAAGGTGAATATCGGCCGCGCCGATAGGCTTGTGATACAACAACAAGGGTATTGCGCTCATCTGGGCGGCTGTTTTGACCTTCCCGATCATCGATACCGCCACGCTCTTGTGCGCGCCGATCTGTGCCATCCATTCCCGCAGAGCGGAAATGGTGATTTCCCGGCCGATGATGATGACAGCAATCAGGGCACCGACGCGGTCCAGGTAAACCAGCATGATCAGAGCCGCTGCCACCATGAGTTTGTCGGCCACCGGGTCGAGAAATGCACCGAAGGCCGAAGTCTGATTCCAGCGCCGGGCGAGATAGCCATCGAGCCAATCGGTCCACGCAGCGATTACGAAGACCACGGTGGCCACGAGGTCGCGTCCTCCGGGAATGGTCCAGGAATCCGGCACATAGTAGAGCCCGACGAGCAGTGGAATCAGTATGATTCGCAGCCAGGTCAGGAAAATGGGTATGTTGATTGGCATCAGTGCAAAGCCGCGTGAATTTTTTCGGCCAATTCCCGACTAATTCCGGGAACCGTTGTCAGTTGGTCGACCCCGGCATCGGTGATTCCCTGCAATCCGCCGAAATGGGCAATCAGCGCCTTGCGCCGCTTGGGGCCGATGCCATCGATATCGTCCAGCCGCGAGGTTTTCCGGGCCTTGCCGCGCTGCGTCCGGTGCCCCGACACGGCGAAACGATGCGCTTCGTCACGGATTTCCTGGATCAAATGCAAAGCAGGATGTTCCGCAGGCAATTGTACCGGTTCGCGCGCATCCGGGAAGATCAAAGTTTCAAGCCCGGGCTTGCGTCCCTCGCCCTTGGCCACGCCAAGCATCGGCAGGTGCGACAAGCCAAGCTCCTCGAGGGCCGAAGCCGCCGCGCCGACCTGCCCCTTGCCGCCGTCGATGAGAATCAGCGCGGGAGCCAGGCTCTCGCCAGTGCTCACCTTTTCGTAGCGCCGAAACACGGCTTGGCGCATGGCCGCGTAGTCATCGCCGGGCTGCACATCCTTGATATTGAAACGCCGATACTCGGACTTGCGCATTCCGTTGCCCTGGTACACGACGCAGGAAGCCACAGTCGATTCGCCCTGTGTATGGCTGATGTCGAAGCATTCGATGCGGATTTCCTGCGCTTCATCCGTTTCCAGTTTCAACAACTCCTGCAACGCTTCCAGCCGGGTCTCCTGGCGGGCGAATTGGCTGCGCCGCGCGACAATAGCCAGACGGGCATTCTGCTCGGCCATTTCGACCCAGACCTTGTGCATGGTGAGCCTCGCTTCGCCGACCGGGACCGGGCGGTTGGCTAAGGCGCCGAGCGTTTCCGATACTTCCGCATCGTTCATGGAACGATTGACCAGGATCTGCGCCGGGATCGGATGCGCCAGATAGTGCTGACACAAAAAGGCCGCCAGAACCTCGGCCGGCGAGCTGTCACCGGCATTGCTCGGAAACTGTGGCTTGTCCCCCAGATGGCGGCCGCCGCGAACCATCGCCAGGTTGACGCAGAGCATCCCGCCCTCTTCGACGACAGTCACGACATCAAGGTCTTCGCCGCGACTGCTCTCCACGTACTGCTTGTCCTGCACCCGGCGCAAGGACTGGATCTGGTCCCGACACACCGCGGCCTGCTCGAAGGCCAGATCGGCCGCCGCCTTATCCATCGCCTCGCTGAGTCGACCGATGACTTCCTGCTGGCGCCCTTGCAAGAACATCGAGGCCATCTGCACATCCTGTGCGTAGGATTCGCGAGAAATCAGATCGACGCACGGCCCGGAGCAACGTTTGATCTGGTACAGCAGACAGGGGCGGGAACGGTTGTTGAACACCGAGTTCTCGCAGGTACGCAGGCGAAACATGCGTTGCAGCAGATTGACGCTCTCGCGCACCGCCGCAGAAGACGGATACGGGCCGAAGTAATCGGATTTGCGGTCCGTTGTTCCCCGGTAGAAGCCCAGTCTTGGAAACGGATCGCGGGTGATGACGATGTACGGGTAGGACTTGTCGTCGCGGAACAGAATGTTGTAGCGCGGCGAGAGGCTCTTGATCAGGTTGTTTTCCAGCAGCAGCGCCTCGGCTTCCGATCGGGTGACCGTGGTTTCGACCTTGGCGATCTGCGACACCATCAGCGCAATGCGCGGGCTGGGGTGATTCTCGCGGAAGTACGAAGCGACACGCTTCTTCAGGTTTTTGGCCTTGCCTACGTAGAGCACTTTCCCTTGCGCATCCAGCATGCGATAAACCCCGGGCAGGTCGGTCAGGGTAGCCAGCAGGGTTTTCGGATCGAAGGTTTCGTCCATGGGCGAGAGGCGGTACGATGTCGCGCTTGATGGTACCACGTCAGTTCTGCCATGCCCGTCACGACCACACCGCTTCGCTGGGACATCTTCTGCAATGTCGTCGACAACTTCGGCGACATCGGCGTGTGCTGGCGACTGGCGCGGCAACTGGTCGCGGAGCACGGCTTTTCGGTCTGCCTCTGGGTCGACGATCTGGGGGTTTTTCGCCACCTTTGCCCGGAAATAAAACCGAATCAACTACTGCAACATGTTCTGGGGGTTGAGATTCGCCATTGGGAGGGGGATGTTTCCGGTGTAACTCCCGGTGATATCGTCATCGAAGCCTTTGCCTGCCGACTCCCGGAGCCGTTCGAGGCAATCATGGCCGAACGCCATCCGCGGCCGGTCTGGATCAACCTCGATTACCTGAGTGCCGAAGGCTGGGTTTCCGGATGTCACGCCCTTCCCTCCCCGCATCCGCGGCTGCCATTGACCAAGTATTTCTTTTTCCCCGGCTTTACAGAGAAAACCGGAGGTCTGTTGCGGGAGAGCGATCTGGAATCGCGTCGGCAAGCGTTCGCCACATCCGGTGCCGCGCAAAGTCAGTTCCTCGATGAACTGGGAGTACGGCCGCAGCGTTCCGATAGCGTACTGGTGTCGTTGTTCAGCTACGAGAACCCCGCCCTCCTTGACTTGCTGGACGCATGGAGCGGGGGGCGCCAACCAGTCTGCTGCCTGGCGCCATCAACGCGGCATCTCGCCATCCTTGAGCGCTTTGCCGGGCGGCCGTTGCAGGTTGGCGACGTGGTGGAGAAAGGGCAACTGGAACTGCACCTCGTTCCGTTCGTCCCGCAAACCGACTACGACAAGCTGCTGTGGCTGTGCGACCTCAACTTAGTGCGCGGTGAAGATTCGTTCGTTCGGGCCCAATGGGCCGCCAAACCGATGCTCTGGCAAATCTACCCGCAGGAAGGGAAAACCCACCACGTCAAGCTGGCGGCCTTTCTTGATCTCTATTGCGGCGGCCTGAGCGAAACGGAAGCGGAAACCGCGAGAACCTTTTTCCTGGCGTGGAACGGCGAGAGCCGAATCACCCAGGCGCTTTGGGAGCAGTGGTTGGATATTCTTCCGCGACTGCGGCGTCACGCCTGCTCATGGCAAAAAAAACTGATAAAACAGCAGGATTTGTGCAGTTGCCTGGTGCAATTTTGCCGATCCAAGTTATAATGCGCGGCTAAATTTTTCACCCGATACCTCCGGAACCAATCTCTCCTATGAAAACCGCACAAGAACTCCGCGCAGGCAACGTGTTCATGGTCGGCAACGACGCCATGGTTGTCCTCAAGGCTGAATACAGCAAATCCGGCCGCAACGCCTCGGTCGTCAAGATGAAGATGAAGAACCTGCTGACGGGTTCGCCGAGCGAAACCGTCTATCGCGCCGACGACAAGTTCGACACTGTCCAGCTCGACCGCAAGGAAGTCACCTACTCCTATTTTGCCGATCCGCTGTATGTGTTCATGGACGCCGACTACAACCAGTACGAGATCGAAGCCGAGTTCATGGAAGATGCCCTCAAATATCTCGAGGACGGCATGCCCTGCGAAGTCGTGTTCTACGAAGGCAAGGCCATCTCGGTCGAACTGCCGACCAGCCTGGTCCGCGAAGTCATCTACACCGAGCCCGCCGTCAAGGGCGACACCTCGGGCAAGGTCATGAAGCCAGCCCGCCTGGCAACCGGCTTTGAACTGCCGGTCCCGGCCTTCGTCGAAATCGGCGACAAGATCGAAATCGACACCCGCACCAACGAATACCGCGCCCGCGTCAAGTAATCACGTACAAAGCGCACAAAAAAGGCGGCCTCGGCCGCCTTTTTGCTTTCTTGCCGCCTACGAACAGGCTTTGGAGCAATCGCCGTCGCACACCACGTCAAAACCCGCTCCTTCAATGGCTGCCTTGAACTGCGTGGGCCTGACCAATTGTGGATCATAGGTGATCTCGGCCTTGGCTTCTTCCAGCGAGACATTCACTTCTGACACGCCAGGCAGTGCCTGCAAGACACCGGTCACGTTTTTTACGCAACCCTGGCAGCTCATTCCGGCGACACCGACAACAAGACGCTTCATTGTTTTCTCCCTCGTTATTTAAGAGTTGATTGCACTTTCCAGCGCCTGAGCAGCAGCGAATTCGACACCACGGAGACCGAACTCATGGCCATTGCCGCCCCGGCCACAACCGGGTTCAGCCAGCCCAGCGCCGCGAGCGGGATGCCGAGCAAGTTGTAGATGAAAGCCCAGAACAGATTCTGCCGGATTTTGCTCAGGGTTGCCCGTGAAAGCAGGATGGCGTCGGCCACCCCGTGCAGATCGCCGCGAACCAGCGTCACATCCGCCACCTCGATGGCGGCGTCGGACCCCGCGCCCATGGCAAAACTGACATCGGCGGCCGCCAGCGCCGGCGCATCGTTTATGCCATCGCCGACCATGGCCACAACGGTGTCGTCCGACTTGAGCGCATTGACCGCATCGGCCTTTCCCGCTGGCGAAATGCCGGCGCGGAAGTCCTCGAGACCGGCGCGCCGGGCAATGGCCGCTGCCGTTACGGGGTTGTCGCCGGTCAACATCACCACGCGCACCCCCATGGACTTGAGTCGCGCCACGGCTGCCGGTGAAGATTCGCGCAGCGGATCGGCAATAGCCAGCAAGGCCAGCCCGGTATCGCCTTCAACCATCGCGACAACCGTCTTGCCCTCGCCTTGCAGCGCCATGACCTGATCGACCTGCAATGCAATTGTAGGAAACCACTCCGGCGCACCAAGCCGGAGCCTGCGCCCATCGATCTCCCCTTGCACTCCGGAACCCGGAGTCGCCGCAAAATCCTTGACCGCCGGCACGGCCAAGCCTTTTTCCTGCGCCAGCCGCAGTACCGCTTTGGCCAGAGGATGCTCGGACCCCTGCTCCAGGCCCGCAGCCAGCGCCAGTGCTTCTTCCGCGGTTACGGAAAGCGGAACGACATCGACCACCTCGGGCTCCCCGCGAGTCAGCGTGCCCGTCTTGTCGATGGCCAGAATACGTGTCTTTTCAGCCCGTTCCAGTGCTTCGGCGTTCTTCACCAGGATACCTGCACGTGCGCCCTGACCGGTCCCCACCATGATCGCCGTCGGCGTCGCCAGGCCGAGAGCGCAGGGACAGGCAATAACCAGCACAGCCACCGCATTGACCAAGGCGACAGCAAAAACACCACCAAACCACCACCAGCCCGCGAACGTGAACAACGCGATGGCACATACGGTCGGCACAAATATCGCAGAAATGCGATCCGCCATGCGCTGAACGGGCGCCTTGGACCCCTGCGCCTCGGCCACCATGCGTATGATCCCTGCGAGCAAAGTGTGTTCGCCCACACCGGTAGCCCGGCAGCGCAGCATGCCTTCGCTGTTGGCCGTGGCCGCGAAAACGCGGTCGCCGGGATGTTTGGCCACGGGCATGCTCTCTCCGGTCAGCATCGCTTCATTGACATTTGAAGCACCTTCGAGCACGTCACCATCGACCGGCACGCTCTCGCCGGGACGAACGATGAACACATCGCCGGGCATCAGCAGCGCCGCGTCGATCTCCACGAGTTGCCCGTCACGTTCGACGCGGGCCGTTTTCGGCTGCAGGCGCACCAGCGCTTCGATGGCCGCAGTCGTGCGCGCCTTGGCCCGTGCTTCGAGCAGCTTGCCAAGCAGTACCAGGGTGATTACCGCGGCAGACGCCTCGAAGTAAACGGGCAACGCATGAAGATTTCCGATAGCCACGACCAGGCTGAAAAAATAAGCCGCGCTGGTGCCCAGTGCCACCAGTACGTCCATGTTCGCCCCGCCGCCTCGCAGCGCCTTCCATCCGCCATCGTAAAAACGCCAGCCGATCCAGAATTGCACCGGTGTCGCCAGCAACAATTGCAGCCAGCGCGGCAGCAGATCGCGATGGTGCCCCGCAAGGGCATCGGCACCGAACATCGTGGCCATCTGCGCAACGAGCGGCAGCGTCAGTGCCATGGCGATCCAGAAACGTTTGACTTCGGCCCGATACAGCGCAAGCTTGCGCTCCTTTTCCTCCTCGCGCGAACGATCATCGAGCAATCGCCCGGTGAAGCCGGCTTTTTCGATCGCTTCGAGCAACTGCTCCGTATCGACCCGGCCCGGCTGGCAGCGCACCCGCGCCCGTTCCGAAGCCAGGTTGACGGCCGCCTGGACACCCTCGATGCGGTTCAGCACCTTCTCCAGTCGGGTCGCACAGGCCGCACAGGTCATGCCCTCGATACCCAGTTCCAGCGTCTGCAACGGCACCCCGAACCCGGCTTTCTCGATGGTCGCCACAACCTCTTGCGGAGTCGTTCCGGACGCCCCCATGTCGATGCGTGCCCGCTCGGCAGCCAGATTGACGCTGGCCGTGACACCGGGTAAGCGGTTAAGCACCTTCTCGATGCGTGCCGCACAGGCGGCGCAAGTCATGCCGCTGATCGGCAGATCCAGTTGGACGGATGAATCGGGTGATTGCATTGCGAGAGAGTCTTCAATGATGAAAGGTAAAGCGCAGGAGGTTGTACAGCCCCCACAAACCAAAGGACATGACGAGCAAACCGACCGCTCCTCGTACGACAGGCCGCGCCATATATTCGTTCAGGCGGACTGCCAACAAGCCTGCCAGAAGCAGCGTTGGCAAGGTGCCCGCACCGAACGCCAGCATCATGCCCGCTCCACGCAGCGCCGAACCGCTGGTCAATGCCATCACCAGCGCGCTATAGACGAGACCGCACGGAAGCCAGCCCCACAGCAGGCCCAACGGAAAGGCTTGCATTACGGTACGCGCTGGCAGAAAGCGCCGGGTCAATGGCTGAATATGCCGCCAGAGCCCTTGCCCGAGACGTTCGACAAAACCCAGGACGTGCGTCGCGCCCATCAGATAAAAACCGAGCGCCACCAGCATCAGATTGGCCAGAAAGAAAAGAACGAGGCGCGCCGGCAAGGTGCCCGAAAGCGCAACCCCGGCTTCTCCGAGCATCCCGGCCAGCGCCCCCGCCAGCGCGTAGCTGGAAATCCGCCCCGCGTTGTAAGCCAGCTGCAGCCCTCCGCGCTGCCCTCTCCCCATCGACAACGCACCGACGATCCCCCCGCACATGCCGACACAATGGGTGCCGCCAAGCAGGCCGATCAGGAACAGGGATGCGTAAGCCGATTCAGGCATTTGGAGGAGCGACTACGGAAAATAGCTGAAAGTTTAACCGACTTACTTGTGTCCATACTCCCCCGTCTCGCTCGGACGAAGCGTCAAACACCCACCCGATGGGATCGATCCAATTGAACCCCTGCCCGGAGGTTAATGCATAATAGATGGCGGCTAACCACTGGAGAGACCATGAAAGCGCTGATTGTCGAACCCTCACGCATGATCAGGAACGTCTTTTCATCGTTGTTCTCGAAGAACAACATCGACTCCGTCGCCGTGGAAACGGCCACCGAAGCGCTGGCGCTGCTCGAAAAGGAGCCGGTTGATTTCCTATGCTTCTCGATGCAACTCAGAGACATGACCGGGCTCGAATTCTATCTGCAAGCCAAGGAGCGCGGACTGATCGGGCAGCACCCGTCGGTCATGCTCACGGGCTCACAGGAAAGCGTGAGCGCGAAGGCGCACAGCCTGGGAGTCACCGAGTGTTTTTCCAAGAGCGAGCCTGCCGTTTTCGAGGACTACGTCAATCGCTGGGCGGCCAGCACGAGTACAAGACTCAGCGGGAACGTGCTGCTGATCGAAGACAGCTCGTTGCAGGCGGCATTTCTTGAGAAACTCCTAGATGCTCTCGGGCTGAAAACGACACGGTCTTCCAGTGGCGAAGAATCCTTATCCCTCGTTTCGCAGCGACCGTTCGACCTTGTGCTGGTCGACTACGTGCTCGAAGGCACGCTCACCGGATTGAACGTCATCCGCCAGATACGAACGTTGCCCGGACGCGCCGGCAAGATTCCGATCCTCGCTCTTTCCGGGTTTGACGATGTACCCCGCCGCATCGAGATGCTGCGTTCGGGCGCTAACGATTTCGTCCTGAAACCTGTCGTCCCGGAAGAATTCCAGGTCCGGGTAAGCAATCTTATCCAACTGCGCAAGGCGCTGGATTATCTGGAAGAACAGCATGCGAATCTCTACGAGATGGCCATGCGCGACCGCTTGACCTCCGTCTATAACCGGCACTACATCAATGAGCGCGCGCAGGCACTGATACTGGAATCGAGGAATTCGCGCCGCCCGTTGAGCCTGATCGTCCTGGACATCGACCATTTCAAACGGATCAACGATACGCACGGGCACGCGGTCGGCGATTCCGTACTGGTTGCCGTGGCAAGCGCCATCGCAGAAACTATTGGCGAAGCCGGTATCGTGGCCCGCATGGGCGGAGAGGAATTCATGGCTGTTTTGGCCGGCTGCGATGAATTCCTGGCAACCCGACTTGCAGAGAAACTTCGCGAGACCATTGAGGAACTCGATCCATCGGGGCTGCGTGTCACGGCAAGCTTCGGCACCGCGCAACTGCGTCCCGAGGACAGCTACGAAACCCTTTTCAGTCGTGCCGACATGGCCATGTACGAGGCCAAGCGCGCCGGGCGCAACTGTGTTGTCTCCGCCGAAGGTACCTGAAGAACTCAGATCACCTTTGAATAGCGGTTTTGCGGCCGGTTGGCGCGCAGGCGTGCATCGAACACCATCGAAATGGCTCGCACCAGCATGCGCCCCGGCGACAGGACAACGATCCGCCCCGGCTCGATGCGCAGCAGCCCGGCCCGGCCCATCTCCTCGAGATCGGCAAGTTCGGTCGCGAAATAGCGTGCGAAGTCAATTCCGTAAGTCTTCTCGAATGCCGCGAACGACAGTTCGAAATGGCACATCAGGGACTGGATGATGGCCCGCCGAATAACATCGTCCGGCGTCAACTCGATGCCGCGGAAAACCGGAAGGATGCCGTTGTCGAGTCGGTCGTAGTACTCGTCGAGGGTCTTCACGTTCTGGCTGTACGTCGCCCCGACCTTGCCGATCGAGGTGATGCCGAAGGACAGCATGTCGCAGTCCGAATGCGTCGAATAGCCTTGGAAATTGCGATGCAGGCGCCCTGCGCGCTGTGCCACGGCCAGTTCGTCATCCGGTTTGGCGAAATGATCCATGCCGATGAACACATAGCCAGCGGACATCAACTTGTCGATGGCCAGCGACAGGATGTGCAAGCGCCCGTCGGGAGACGGAAGGTCAACATCAAGGATCCGCCGCTGCGGCTTGAACAGCGTCGGCAGATGCGCGTAGTTGTAGATCGACAGCCGGTCGGGACTCACCGACAACACCCTGTCGAGCGTGCGGTCGAAGCCTTCCACCGACTGCTTGGGCAGGCCGTAGATCAGGTCGATGCTGATCGATTTGAAGCCGTTGGCCCGTGCCGCATCGATTACGGCAAACGTTTCGTCCTCGCTCTGGATGCGGTTGACGGCCTTTTGAACAGTCTCATCAAAATCCTGAACGCCGAGACTCATGCGGTTGAAGCCGAGTTCGGCCAACAAATCGACCGTCGCCCGGTCGACCTTGCGCGGGTCGACCTCGATCGAATACTCGCCACCCTCGAGCAAGCGGAAATGCCGGCGCGTCATGTCCATCAACTGGCGCATCTCTTCGTGCGACAGGAACGTCGGCGTGCCGCCACCCCAGTGCAACTGTTCGACGGCGTTGTCTTCGGAATCGAGATAGCTCGTTTGCAGCGCCAGCTCCCGACCCAGGTATTTCAAGTACTTGGCCGAACGCCCGTGGTCCTTGGTGATGATCTTGTTGCACGCGCAGTAATAGCAGATGGTGGTGCAGAACGGCAGGTGAAAGTACAGCGAGAACGGCCGCCGATCCTGCGGATTGTCGCGGCGAAGTTCCAACCGGCGCCGATAGGCGTCGGCGTCGAACTCCGGTCCGAACCGATCGGCCGTGGGATACGAGGTATAGCGCGGCCCGTTGATATCAAAGCGATGAATCAATGCCGGGTCGAAAACGAGGGGGTCGGTGAAGGTCGCCATGTCGTGAAGAGGTTGTGGTTGTCGCGATTCGACCCGCACTTTCACCGCGGGTTCGGCAAGTTGTTCGTACTCTTCGGCGCACCGGTCGCCGAGAGGCGTTTCACTCTATCACAGGCGTCGCACTTGCGAACTCAGGATTGGACGGCCAGCCATGCTGCGGGATGCCTGGTCAGCGCCACCGAGACGATATATGCATACGAACACAGGGCCAGGACAAAGAACAGCGCCATCATCTTCTTGTCGCGGCTGAATCGGAACGCGGCCATGCCGCAGCCGATATAGCACAGCAGGCCGATCACCTTGGCCGACAGCCAAGGTTGTTCGATCGGGTATTGCTTGCTCAATACGGCAAGGGCAATGGCACTGGACAACAGCACCGTATCGACCAGGTGCGGAAGGATCTTTACCCAGCGCTGTTGCGCCAGAGGCGAATCGACGAGCCTCCAGATGCCGCGCAGGAGGAATCCCGTTCCGCTGAGAATAACGCAGGTGATGTGCAGGTCGCGCAAGGCCAGGTAGATCATGAAACGGCCAGTCTTTCAAGAATCCGGCGGCGATAATCTTGGAATACGCTCACTCCGCGCCACAGGTTCCACGCCAGCCAGGACTGCGATACGACCACAGCAACCCCGGCGGGTGCAGCCAGTTCTTCCGGCCGGAAGACGGCCACAAGCAGCAGGATGACGGCGACAAAATGTGAAAGCATCTGGCGGTGCATGGATGTCTCGTCGATGATTTTCTTCATGTTCGGCGTCATGCGCACGCCACCGCCGAGATTCTGCAAATGCAGCCAGACGAGGAACGGAACGATCTTGTACAGCATGCCGGTGATGACCGACACAAAACCACCGAACATCAGCAGGACTCCGCACAGGATCGGCCAGCCTGGCCACTCGCCAACGGCAGGAAGGGTACTGGCGGTCGTCCAGACCGCTGCAGCGGCCAGCATGCTGGCCATGGCCCCACACCAGCAATACTGGTTGGTGTCAAATCGGGAACGTTTGCTGCGGCGCTGCAGGGTGAGGGTAACGCTGAAAAATACGGCCACTGCTCCGACCATGGCCAGCGCAGCGATGAGATAAGCCGCATCCGACCCCGTGATCGCCACTACCGTCCACACTCCTGTCGCGGCAAGCGAAAACCGGGCAAACCGGTTGGCAAGCCAGCCTGGATAGGCCGGTGTGATCTGGAACATCGGCACCACGACGTAAGCCACGGCGGCCAGCAGGCCGATAGCCCAGACGACGAACCCCCAGCCGAGATGAATATCGGCCAGTTGCATCAGCGGCAGATCAAACCAGCCGGCCATGCCGAACGCCATAGTCGCGCCAAGTGCCACCGTAACGCCTAAGCCAAACACCGACGTTTTCAAGCCACCGATGGTCGGCCCGGTGGCTGGAACTCCGCGCATCGCCCATGCGGCTGCGCCGACGAACAGCAAGCCACCGACGATGAAACACACACTGGAGACGATGAACAACCAGGGCCGGAAGGTCAGGAACGCACTCGCCAGCAGTCCCGCGCCCAGGGTTATCGCGCCATGCACGAACCGTGAGACCAGCAGCGGACGCGCCATGTTGGCGCCGGCCACGACCGGCAGCACCTGGATCAACGCCCCCAGCATCACCTGCAGCATGAAACCGGTGGTGATCAGGTGCGTCAGCGCCAGCGCCTCGGGCGTCCAGCGCGACAGAAATGCGTTCGGACCTGTCCATACCAGAAGCATGCCCGCCAGGACGCCGAACACCGGCGCGGTCAGGAAGAACCTGAAAGGCCCCTCGATCGGCGGAGACTGGTCGTAGGAAAGCAGAGCCTGCATGCCGGATCAGATCACGCGGGCCGATGCCGGATCAGGATTTCAACCGTGCCATCCTCGAATCTCGAAATATCCCAGGCATAACCGTTCAGTTCCAGTGCCCGGTACAGCGGAAACGGCTCGCGGTTCAACTGGAGCAAGACAGACTGCCCGGGCTGGATCTCGTCGAGCGCTTCCATGGTCAGAAGAAACGGTTCCGGAGGCTCCAGATTGCGCCCATCGATGACCCTGTCGGCTTTCGTTCCGCTCATGTCTGCCCCCTAGCCCGCGATACCGTCCCTCAACTGCATCACCAGCGCCGAGGATTGCGCCGCCAGATGCTGGTCGCACATCGGATACAGGACGTTTTCCTCCTTCATGTTGTGCTGCTGGGTCATGATATGCAGCGTCTCGGCATAGCCCGAATACTCGTCGGCGTCATGCGCGGCTATCGCCTCCCCCGCGGCCTCCAGCAATTCGCGTATCTGCGCGTGCTCGCTGCGCATCACTGCGGTCGGGCCCATCGTCATGCCGGTGCGCGCTTCAAATGCCGGAAAAAGAACGGATTCCTCCACGTTGAAGTGATGCTGCATGGCTTTTTCGAATCGCGCGAAACCATCCGCCGCCCGATCCCACGCTCCTGCTTCGATTGCCTGTTCGACAGCGGCGAACAATTCATCACACCGGCGGTGATGATCACCCAATAGCTCGCGAATGGTATCCATAACCCGTCCTTTCATGATAACGACCGGATTATCCGTTCCGGTCCTGTTTACCGCTTTGACCGACATCAAAAGCAGGCCAACGACCGTTCCGGCCGAATCCTTGTTTTTTCCGTTTGCCGGCAACTATAGTTAAAGCGTAGTGATAACAATGAAAAGGAGTCGTCATGTTCAAGCACATCCTCGTCCCCACCGATGGTTCCGAACTCTCGCAGGACACGGTACGTCGCGCCGTCTCGTTCGCCAAGGAAGCAGGCGCAAAGATCACCGCTTTCTATGCAAAACCGGAGTTCCCGGTAACGTACTACGGAGAGGGTGTTCTCATCGACACCACGTCGCCGGAAAAGTTTGCCGAACTGGCGGAAAGCCAGTCGCAGGAAATACTCGGTTTTGTGGAAAACCTATGCAAGGACGCCGGCGTTCCCTGCAACAAGCTATCGCTGACCAGCGATATTCCCTACGAAGCCATCATCGATGCAGCCAATCAAAGCGGCTGCGACCTGATTTTCATGGCATCGCATGGACGCAGGGGATTGACCAGTCTGTTGCTGGGCAGCGAGACCCACAAGGTGCTGACGCATTCGACGATTCCCGTGCTCGTATATCGCACCCCCGGCTGAAGCCGGGTGCAAAGGGAGGACGGCCGGGTTCGACAGGCCGTCATTTGAGTAACCAGGTAAATCTCAAACAAGAAAGGGTTCATCATGTTCAAGAACATTCTGGTTCCGACGGATGGTTCACCGCTTTCACAAGAAGCAGTACGCAGGGCCGTCACGTTTGCCAAGGAAGCCGGCGCGCGCATCGTTGCCTTTTATGCCAAGCCCGAAGCCCCG
Source organism: Candidatus Accumulibacter sp. UBA704 (assembly GCA_002304785.1). Taxonomy (GTDB): domain Bacteria; phylum Pseudomonadota; class Gammaproteobacteria; order Burkholderiales; family Rhodocyclaceae; genus Propionivibrio. The sequence goes on from DBMG01000054.1 coordinate 14,085, forward strand.
ATGCCGCAGTACATCGAGGGAATCCAGGTAGACAAGCTCATTCAGGATCAATACGAGAAGTCGGCCGAGGAACAGGCAAAGAAGATTCTCGGCTTCGCAGAAGGGCTTTGCCGGGATGCCGGAGTCGCCTGCATTACGTCAAAAGCATCCAGCGATAGTCCCTACGAGGCAATCATCGATGCGGCCAACGCCAACGGTTGCGACCTGATCTTCATGGCCTCACACGGGCGTCGTGGAATCAGCGGGTTGCTCCTGGGCAGCGAAACGTCGAAGGTACTGACACATTCGAAAATCCCAGTACTGGTATTCCGGTAGAAGCGGGCTGTTTTCTATTTCCTGAGCCGCCGTCAGGCCGATCCTCGCTTGAAGAAGCGGGGATCCTCAAAAAGCGAGTTGATTTCGACGCGGGATATTTGCGGATTGTCAGGCACCACGTAAAGAATCGGTGTCATTAATTCCTCGAAGATTCCGCGGAGGCTGCGGGCGCCTGTCTTGTATTCGATGGCGATCTCGGAAATCTGCTCGAAGACGCGGGGTGCAATCGACAGCTCGACCCCTTCCGCCTGGAATATCTGGTGGAACTGCCGAAAAATCGAGTTCTTCGGTACGCTCATGATGCGCACCAGCATGTCCTTGGTCAGATCGCGGAAGCTGGCCACGATTGGTAAACGACCAGTAAATTCCGGGATCAGGCCGAATTCGAAAAGATCGGTTGGCTTCACCCGGTTGTTGAGGCGCTCGAGGATATTCTGGTTGTCTGCCTCGGTAGTGGCGATGAAGCCGAAACCATGGGTCCGGGACATGATTTTTTCCAGCCCGACGAAGGCGCCGCCGCAGATGAAGAGGATGTTCGTGGTATCGATGTACCTGTCGCCGGAGAGCTTTACGGGAGCCCCTTCCATAATCTTCAAGAGGGCATGCTGAACACTCTCGCCTGAAGTGACGCGCGCCTCGCCTCCCGTTGCTTTCAGCTTGTCGATCTCGTCGATAAACACGATGCCCCGCCCGGCTTTCTGAACGTCCCCATCGGCCTTGTCGATAAGGCGCTGCAGCATCGCCTCGATTTCCTCGTTGACGTACTTGGTCTGTGCCAGGGACGTCGCGTCTGCCGTGACGAAAGGCACCGAGAGCATGCGGGCCAGGGTTTCGCAGGTGAGAGTCTTGCCGGTTCCCGACGACCCGATCAACAGAACATTGCTCTTGGCGATCGCGCCGGCATCCTGCTGCAGGGCGGAAATCTTCCGGTAATGCGAATACACGGCGACGGCAAGGGTTTTCTTCGCCTCGTCCTGACCGACGACGTAGTGATCGAGATACCTGACAATCGCGCTGGGCGTAATTTCCTTGGGCAGCAAGATCATCCTCCATCGAGACAGTCAAAACGCTATGTTATTCCGAAGGCCGCAAAAAAGCGTCGGGCGTTACGCATCGACTCGACCTATTACTATAGAATTTTGCATGTGATGATTGTGACGTGATCGATGGGAGACGTGACCGATGTTTGAATGGTGGCACTGGATCGTGCTCGGGCTGTGCCTCTCGATCGCCGAACTGGCGGTTCCCGCGTTCTTCATCATCTGGTTCGGCATTGGCGCGATCGGTGTCGGCCTCCTTCTGCTGATTTCGCCTGACCTTTCCGTCGCTACCCAGCTGATCGTCTGGGCGGTCGTCTCGAGCATCCTGGTCGGGATCTGGTTCCGCTACCTCCGCCCCAGAACCATGACTGCGGTGGGCACATCGGCGGCCAACGTCACCGGTGAGATAGGCATTCTGGTCTGCGATCTCTGCCAGAACTCACGCGGACAGGTGCGCTTCCAGAAGCCGGTTCTCGGTTCGGACCTCTGGGAATGCTACGCCGACGCGAATATCAAGGCAGGCGAACGGGTACGCATCGTCGCCGTCGAAGGAAGCTTCATCAAAGTGGAGGCAAGCAAATGATCGGCACGACCGTTACGTCCGTCGTATTCCTGGCTTTCGTCGTCATCACCATTGCCCGGGGAGTTCGCATCGTCCCCCAGGGCGAAGAATGGATCGTGCAGCGCCTCGGGAAATACCGCGTCACCTTGCTGCCCGGCCTGCGTTTCATCATCCCCTACTTCGATACGGTATCGTACAAGGTCACCACCAAGGACATCATCCTTGACGTCCAGGAGCAAGAGGTCATCACCCGCGACAATGCGGTCATCGTGGTCAACGCCATCGCCTTCATCAAGGTCACCGACCCGGTCAAGGCCGTCTATGGTGTGGAGGACTACTCCGAGGCCATCCGCAACATGATCATGACCACCCTGCGTTCGATCGTCGGCGAAATGGAACTGGATCATGCCCTTTCCCAACGCGACATGATCAAGGCTCGGCTGAAGGCCGGCGTGGCCGACGAGGCACTGGACTGGGGGCTCACGGTCAAATCCGTCGAGATCCAGGACATCAAGCCGTCGGAGTCGATGCAGCGCGCCATGGAACTGCAGGCCGCTGCAGAGCGTGAGCGGAAAGCCATGGTCACCAAGGCCGAAGGCGAGAAACAGTCGATGATCCTTTCGGCAGAGGCCCGCCTCGAATCGGCCAAACGCGACGCCGAAGCTCAAATCATGCTGGCCGACGCCTCGTCCCAAGCGATCACCAAGGTCACGTCGGCATTTGGAGAAAACGAGTTGCCGATGCTCTACCTTCTCGGTGAAAAGTATATTACCAGCATGGGCAAGATGGCCGAATCGTCGAACGCGAAGGTGGTCTTGCTGCCCGCCGACCTGCAGAATACGCTGCGCGGCCTCTTCCAGAAACTGCAGAAACCCTGACGACCCTGTACAAGAAGCATTGGAAATTGCGTTTGACTGAAAAAAAACAACTCGTATGGGGATACCTTGCCGCATTTGCCACCCTGCTGATGTGGGCTGGCTTTTCCCTGATCTCCAGACTCGGCGGGAAAAGCGTTCTCACTCCCTATGACATCTTCGCGCTGCGGCTGATCACCGCCTCGATCATCCTTCTCCCGTTCCTGCGCAGCATGCCGGCGCGAGCTTGGGCCGACAGGCGTCTGTGGCTGCTGACCTTTCTGTGCAGCCTGATCTACTGTCCGCTGGCCTACACAGGTTTCAAGTTCGCCCCGGCCGCGCACGGTGCGATCCTGTTGTCTGGAATGCAGCCGTTCCTGATCAGTGCCGTGGCCTGGCTGCTGGTTGGCACCCGACCCAATCGCGTCCGCTCCATCGGCCTCGGACTGATTGGAACCGGGATCATTTGCGCGGCCATGCCTTACCTGGCGGAATGGTCCCCGGATTATGCGTTCGGCGATCTGCTGATCCTGCTCAGTTCGATTTGCTGGGCCTTCTACGGAGTCCTTGCTGCACGCTGGAAGTACTCTCCTTGGACGTTGACTCGTGCCATCGCCTTCGGCTCCTCAATCGTCTACCTGCCCATCTATTGGCTGTGGCTGCCCAAGGAGATGTCTACAGCTCCGCTTTCCATGATCATCATCCAGGGGGCATTCCAGGGGATTTCCGCCACCATCCTGGCCATGTTGACCTATCTGAAATCGCTGGAATTACTGGGCCCGGAACGGACCGCTTCGTTTCTGGCGCTGGTCCCCGTGGTCATCGGGGTACTCGCCGTTCCGCTGCTGGATGAATCGCTGACGCCATGGCTCGTCAGCGGCATTGTCTTCGTATCGCTGGGTTCCTACGTCGCGTCGAAAACAGGAAGAGCTTGATGATCTTCCGCGAGTGTCATTTCCTCACGTGCACCATGCGCGCATCAGCGCGAAACCGCCGACGCCGACGACCGTCGTACCCAGCACGTGCAATACCGGCCGCCACACACTTCCATCGTACGGTTGCCGCCCCGGCGCCCTGGACATGCGCTTCTCTTCGACCCAGTTGATGACTTCGCCGAGGGTGAAAAGGCACGACAGGGCGAAGACAAAGCCACCAATGATGATCGTCGCAAGTTTCCCTTCCCCGGTGCGGCAAGACAAGCGCATCTGCAGGTTTCCGCGAGTTTGCGGGTCGAAGCCGATAGCCATCCAGACCCCGGCCACGGCAATGGCCACGAACACGAGTATAACCGCGAAGTAGATCCAGAACTCGCGGGTCCGGATGATCTGGTTCAGGATCACGATCTGCTGCTTCAGTTCCCTGAAAAACCCTGCAGCCATTGTTGATACTCCACATAAAGTTTATCTGCTATGTGCTTATTCAAGCACAAATAATTGATCTCCACCAATTAGTTTTCGGCATCATTGCTACAATGATCCGCATTTCCCCAATCTTTTTCCGGACTTTGCATGCCAGAACATTTCATTCCCGGCAAGGACGCGTCGCTCGAAGCGTCCATCAGTCGAATGCAGAAAAAACTCGCCGAAATCGGTTTTGAGGTCGAAGAGCGTTCCTGGTTGAATCCGGTCGATGGCATCTGGTCGGTGCATGTCGCGGACCGCGACTGCCCGCTCCTTTTCACCAACGGCAAAGGCGCCACGCGATTGGCCGCGCAAGCCAGCGCACTCGGTGAATTCTTCGAACGGTTATCGACAAACTATTTCTGGAGCCACTACTTTCTAGGAGAAGAGTTCGCCAGCCATCGCTTCACACATCATCCGGGAGAACGTTGGTTCAATTTCGACCCGGATCATGGCGGCTGGCCCGAGGAGTTGCTGACTCCCGATCTGCACGAACTTTACAACCCGGACAACGCGATTCAGCCCCAAATTTTGGTCGACTGCAATTCCGGACAGGTCGAACGCGGCATCTGCGCTCTTCCCTTTCGTCGCCTCAGTGACGACGAGACCGTCTGGATGCCGGTCAACATCATCGGCAATCTCTACGTCAGCAACGGTATGTCGGCAGGCAACAGCCTAGAGGAGGCACGTGCTCAGGCGCTGTCGGAAATCATTGAGCGCCATATCAAGTTCCGCGTAATTCGGGAAGGACTCTGCCTGCCCGACGTTCCCGAAACTGTCATCGCCCGTTTCCCGGGGCTGGCAGCCGACCTGCGGGATCTGCGTGCCGCCGGTTTCGGCATCTTGGTCAAGGACGCTTCGCTGGGCGGACGCTATCCCGTAATTTGCGTCACCCTGCTCAACCCCGAAGACCAAGGGTGCTACGCCAGCTTCGGCGCACACCCCCGCTTCGAGATTGCCCTCGAACGCGCATTGACTGAACTCCTGCAGGGGCGCGCGCTGGACGCCCTGCGCGGATTTCCGGAACCTGGCTTCGATCTCGATGAGGTTGCCAGCGCGCCCAATCTGGAAATCCACTTCGTCGATTCCAGCGGTGTCATTCACTGGAGCTTCCTTGGCAATTCGCCGGATTTCGAGTTTGTGGACTGGAATTTCAGCGCATCGACGCACGAGGACTATGCGTGCCTGGTCGACATGTTCAAGGAAGAAGGTTTCGACATTTACGTCGCCGACTACACCCATCTGGGTATATACGCGTGCCGGATCATCGTCCCCGGCATGTCGGAAATCTACCCGTTCGACGATCTCGAATACGAGAACAACAGTTTCGGCAATGAAGTCCGCGAACCGATCCTCTTCCTTTCCGACCTGGACGACGAAGAATGCGAATGCCTGCTGGATACCCTGAACGATTCGGGCATCGACGATCAGCGGCCGGTCGCTGCCCTGATCGGCCTGGCGCCCGATGCAGGTTCATTCTGGGAGGACTTGCGGGTAGGCGAACTCAAGCTGCTGCTGGCGCTGGCCATTGCCGACGAAGAATCCACCCGCGAAGGGTGCGAGTGGATTCGCCATTTCGCGCAGGTCGACCCGCAACGCCTGCGTGTTTACCGGTGCATCGAAAGCCTGCTCGGCCTGAGCGATTCCGGCGATTTCGAGACTTACCGGGAAGCGCTGGAGCACCTTTACGGACTGGCGACGCTCGACCGTGCGAGGGCCTTGCTTACGCGCGAGGAGCGTTTCTTCGGAATCCCTGCTCCAGGGCTCAAACTCACCGGATGCCTGCTCCACCACCGACTGCTCGATGCCTACGCGAAGGTGCACCGCCAGCATACGACGGGAGAAGGTTCATGACCTATGAAGAGCACCTTGACGAGGTCGCCACGCTGCTGACGGAAATCTACACGCTGGCCGACGACGTGGCGATCGATATCGTCATGCGCGCACAGGCCGACGACTACTTCAGCGGCCACGACGACAATCCGTCGATCTGTACCCAGGAACGTGCGGAACAGGACGCACGCGCGGTATTCAAGAAATACAAGCCGCCCAAGAAGCGGTCTGTGCGTCCGGAAAGGCAATAGCGCAAAGTCCTGCGCCAGATTCTTTGACGAAAAGAACCGCCGGAAAAGCATCCGCAGCGATGCCTTTCCGGCGGTGTCATGTCACCACACTTTTATCAGGCCGTTTCGGCGACGACATCCTTGCGCGCGACTTCTAATCCTTTTTTCGGATACCACCACCCCACCAATCTGGCCAGCACGAGCGGAACGAACGCCAGGATGGAGCATACAACCGCGAAGTGTATGGCATACCCCGTCCCGATCAGGACTGGCCCCAGGGCAATCAGGGCGATGAACATCGGACGGTCGAGAAGCCCCACGATGGCATAGGTTTCCATGCTCTTGGACCTCATCTTCGGGTCGATCATGCGCAGCAGGATGATGCTGGTCACCAGTGCCCCGGTCGAAAATCCGTAGATGAACATCGAGCGTTCAAACCAGTATTCCTTGAACGCTTTCGGACCAATCACCAGCACGTTGAAAATGCAGAGGCCGAATCCGAAGAGCATCAACAAGGCAAACGGAACCGCATACTTGACCACCAGGGCAATCTTGATGGCACTCATGCCGGCCACGATCAGGTAATCCGCTGCCAGGCCGCTGAGGGAATTGACGGTTCGACGATCGACGTAGGTATCGCTCTTGGTCGCCTCCATGATGCCTTGCAGGATATAACCGGCAAACAAGGCCAGGCAGAACGTGGGAACATCGACGGTCGGCCATAGATCCTTCAGATACTTGTTGGCATACCATCCCGCTACCGCCGCCGTCATGATGACGGCGAAGTGGAACGACAGGGATTCCAGCGAGACCCCGGAGATCGTTTCCATACCGATAGGCTGACGCTTGTTTTCCGCCACCAGCCCGGTCAGCAGTTCCGTATCCCCGCCCTTGACCCCTTTCACTTCATCCGGCGAAGACACTTCACGGGTCCACGCTTTGCGCGCGGCGAGGTTGTTCAGGAAAACACCGGGAATGATGGCGCAGATGATGCCAACCGTTGCGCAGGTCATACCCAAGGTGAACGCCTCATCACCCCACTGATAGGCCTTGAACGAGGCGCCGACAGCCGCCGCCGTTCCATGTCCTCCGAAGAAGCCGGTCGCCAGAATGTAGCCAAACCCCTGATGGAGTTCCCAGAACGCTCCCAAGACAAAGAGGCACAGCAGCATTCCCCACCCGTACTGGGATAGCGCGGCAAAACTCACGACGTTCCACATTTCGCCGACGTCGCGCCCCATCTTCTTCACCCCGGCCAGTTTCGATCCCAGCGGCAACGCGGCGAAAACCAGCACGATGAGGATGCTTGAGTAGGTTTCCAGCTGCTTCGAGAACTGGATATAGCCCAAGCCGTTGGGGCCCAGCAACAGGCCCAAGGCACCGGCCATCAGGCTGGCGGGGATCATGAGTTTCTGCAGCACTCCGACCTTGGCCCGCAGCAATTGACTGAACACCAGCAAGACACTTATGACCGCGAAGTCATAGAAAACACTCCATGCATTGAAAGTCATTCCGCCCTCCGAACTGCAATTTTAGAATTCCCCACCAGTCGCCGGATGGGAACCGCCGCCCTGCCAAACCGCGTTTCAAGACCCTTTGCTCATCAGGCGACCGTCGAGACGATCACATCATGAGACAAGCCACAAGACGCGCTTACGTCTTTTTTCAATAACCGAACGATCGAACCACGCAATTGACCGCACTTCCTCTGCGGCCTTTCCGGTTACGCCGCCTCCAGCGCGGATGGAAGCACTGACAGCGCGCCTCCATTGATCACGGTCAGAATCTCGTCCTTGCCCAACCCATCAAGTCCGAGATTCTTTTCATTTCGCCCGTTTTCGCGAAAATCGACCCCCAGCAATCTGGAAGCGCCAACAATGACGGCGTCCATGATCGGCGTGGGAACACCCGCAATTCGCCCCAGGCACGCAAGAGGCACGAGTCCGGTGGGCACGTCTTCCGTCAGGTAGCGAACGTTGATTTCCGATGGCGCCTTGATTCCGGCATAGGCCTCATTCTTCTGGATGGCTTCATAGAGCGAGATCTCGTTCACTCCGTAAGCCTCTTCCAACCACTCACGCGCAGACAGAACCGTCACGCGATAAGCTCGGGCCACGGCCAGCCGCTCGGCGTCGAGCTTCTCCAGCAAATCCGCCAGGCCTCTGGATATTCCCTGATGGTAATACTCGAAATCGCCGTGCGTGGTCTCGATCCATCCCGTATTCAACAACGTCGGGGTTGGATGGAAGATCGCGCCAATGTTGGAAAAACCCGTTTCGAGAATGTTTTTTGCACAAGTAAAGACTGGGAAATACCGCTTCAGCCTGTGCACGACTTCGGGGGTACGGCTGGCCGGGAGCGCCGCCACGGGTACAACCCGTTTCTCGCCCTTGATGACGACGCCTGTCGGTGAAATCTTCCGGCACGCGTACAGCAAGGTTTGCGCCTCGGCGACGACGATCTCTTTCTCGGGACAAAGCCGGCCAAAGACATTTGCCACTTCCAGAGCGCCACCGGTACGGCCTGGATTGAGGACGACCGTGGTTCCGGGAGCGAGGTGCGGCGCCATGTCCCGCGCCACCGCCGCGTGCGCACTTGCGGGAGTCACTACCATGATCAAGTCGACCCCCTCGATTATTTCCGAAATATCAGAGGATGCCTTCGCGAATGAAGCGAACGCCTCGACATGCTGGCTCTTGATGAACACCCCACCAGCAGCCCGGATCGGGTCAGTTACCGCCGGAAAACTGTCGTAGACAAGAACCTCCGCGCCACCCTTCGCCATAATCGCCGCAATCGCCAGCCCTCCGTTTCCCGCGCCGACCACCGCGACTCGATCACTGTGAACGCCCATACCTTTTCTCCTTTCGGAAATCCGCGATCCGACATTTCCCATCTTCGCGACTGCGACAACCGGGGACGTAAAATGACGCACTCACGTCTTGGCATCAACTGTAATGACGCCTCTGCGTCTTGTCAAGCAAAAAAAGACGTTGCCGCGTCCAACCGTCGACATACTGCCTTCGCTTGGATGACAGCCAGGACCAACTCCGTCGCAATTGCCGTCCTGAATGCGGGGATGCGCTAAACTCCAACAATCTCAATCGGAATAACCGATCCCTCTCATGCAAAGCTCCGGCTCACCGACTGTTTCCGAATACGCGTCCTGGTTGCTTGCGGTTCTCGGCGTTCTCTTCATACTCCAATTCCGCCTACTCGCCGCGCTGATCGCCGGACTGCTGGTTTTCGAACTGGTGCATGTGATTTTTCCGGTCTTCTCGCGTCGCAGACCAACCCATTCCGCCAAGGTCATGGCCGTGTCATTTGTCGTACTGATCGTCGTCGGCATCGTCGCCGCCGCCACGTTCGGTTTCATCGCCTTCATGAAAAGCGGGAATGGCAGTGTTCCTGCGTTGCTCGCAAAGATGGCCGAGATTCTGGAGAACTCGCGCACGCAGCTGCCGCAATGGCTTGCCGACTTCCTGCCCGTCCGCGCAGACGATATCAGCCTGCATGCCAGCCGCTGGCTGCGCGAACACGCGGCCGATTTGCAGCAGATCGGAAAGGAAACCGGCCGCACGCTGGCGCACGTGCTTATCGGCATGGTTATCGGCGCAATGGTCTCGTTGCGCGAGGTTCTGGATAAAGACACGCGAGGCCCCCTGTCCGTGGCGCTCGTCGAACGCGCTTACCGGCTCGGCGAGGCGTTTCGGCGCATCGTTTTCGCGCAGGTGCGCATCTCGGCAATCAATGCCACGCTAACCGCGGCCTATCTCGCCGTCGTCCTCCCGTTATTCGGTGTGCATCTGCCGCTCACCAAGACGATGATCGCAGTGACTTTCATCACCGGCCTGTTGCCGGTTGTCGGAAACCTGGTCTCCAACACCGTGGTCTTCGTCGTCAGCCTCGTGCATTCGCCAATGGTGGCCGCTGCATCACTCGCCTATCTGGTGCTCATCCACAAGCTGGAATACTTCCTCAACGCCCGCATCGTCGGCGGGCAGATCAAGGCCAAAGCCTGGGAACTGCTAGCGGCCATGCTGCTGATGGAAAGCGCCTTCGGCCTCGCCGGCCTGGTCGCGGCGCCAATCTGCTACGCCTGGCTTAAGGACGAACTCAACAGCCGCGGCCTAATCTGAACATGCCGGTAGGGAGTACCGGCCTTTGCTGGTCAAGGGCAATCAAGCGTTTTCGAAGATGTGCAAGCGCGAAAACCCCTCTTCGAGATTTTCGAGTTCCTTGAGGTACTTGTCCTTGTCAGAAAGCAGCAATGCACTCAGCAGGATGTCGAAGACCGCCATTACCGCAACATACGAATTGGTCAGGTGCATCGATGTCGTTTGCGCGATGATGTCAATGGAACAGTAGCCGGCAATCGGTGCGGCTAGGCTGTCGGTTATCCCGATGATGCGAACATCGCGTTCGTAGGCGATCCGCGTCGCTTCCACCGTCAGGCGGGCATACCGGGAAAAGCTGATGGATATCAGCAGGTCGTCCGGAGTCAACGATCGGATTTTCTCGTACAGTCCATGGTCGCTATCCATGACAAAGACGTTGCCGAGGAGCAGATTCAGGTTGAAGCCTAGGAATTCGGCCAATGCGGCGGAGGATCTCATCCCCAGTACGTAGATGTTCCTGGCGCCCTTGATGGCCGCCAGCAGTTCCTTCACCTTGACGGCCTCGAGCACTTGGAGAGTGCCCCGGATATTGTCTGCGCTCTGTTTCAGCACCGTGCTGATGACACCTTCGATGCCGTCGCTGCTCTGCAGGCGTGTTGCGCGCTCCATCCGGTTGACTGTCGAGATATGCGTTTGCATGAAATCGCGCAACTGGGATTGCAGGTCGGGAACGCCGTCGAACCCAAGTGCATTGCTGGTCCGGATGACGCTCGACTGGCTCATGCCTAGCTTCCTGGCGATGACGATTGCCGACTCGAACGACGCTTTCTCCCAGTTCTCAAGGATGTATTTGGCAACCCTCTGCTGCTTGGGAGTCAGCAGATTCATCTTTTCGCTAATTTGTTTCAGCACGTCCATCGTCATGTTCTCTCTGAATTACGCCCGACCTGCATCATTCGTGTCAATTAAACATCAGGAAAACTCGTCAAGCCAACAAATTCGGGATTTCTTAAGCGATCACTCTTCCAGTTCGATTTCCTGGTTGCCCTCCAACCAAGCGCCGATCCAGGTGTGCAACTCGGCTACAGGAAGCGGTCGCGCAAAATAGTAGCCCTGCAGTTCATCGCATCCGGCCGAGGCCAGGGCAAAACGCTGTTCCATGGTTTCCACCCCCTCGCCCACGACCTTCAGTCCCAATGTGTGACCGAGTCCAATGATGGCCAGGGTGATGGCATGGTCCTTCGGGTCCATCAACATGTCGTTGACGAACGACTGGTCGATCTTCAGCTTGTCGATCGGGAAACGATGCAGGTAATTGAGGCTCGAATACCCCGTGCCGAAATCATCGACGGAAAGCTGGACCCCGAGCGCCTTGATCCCATGCAACTGTTCGATGGTGCGCCCCCGGTCGATCATGAGCAGCGATTCGGTCAGTTCAAATTCGATGGTTCCAGAGTTGTTGCGGTGCTTCTGCAGAATCGAACGCACGCCGTCGACCAGTGCCTCATCCTGGAATTGCGCCGCCGAAAGATTGATCGACACCGCGATGTCGCCAATCCCCGTGTCCCGCCATTCAGCCTGTTGCCTGCATGCTTCGTCGATGATCCAGTAACCGAACGGAACGATCAGACCGCATTCCTCGGCAATCGTGATGAAATGAGCCGGCGGCACCAGTCCGCGGGCAGGATGCTGCCAGCGCACCAACGCCTCTACAGCGAGCAATTCGCCGCTGAGCGCGTCGATACGCGGCTGGTAGAACAGACGAAGCTCGTTGCGCTCAATGGCGCCATGCAGATCCTGCTCGATCTCCAGCCGTTCGCGCTGGGCCCGGTCCATCTCCCGGGTGAAGAACTGGGCATTGTTACGCCCATCTTCCTTGGCGTGGTACATCGCGGCATCCGCGTTGCGCATCAGCGTTTCAACGTTGTCCCCGTCTTCCGGATAGACGGCGATGCCCACGCTGCAGGACACGTTAAGTTCGACGCCGTTGACCAGGTGAGGTGAGCGGATCAACGGGATCAGACGATTGTCTACGATGCTCCCGACTTCCTCGGCGCTGACCACGTCGCTGAAGACGATCACGAATTCGTCGCCGCCCAGGCGACTGACCGTATCCCCCGAGCGCACGACTTCCAGCAGGCGTCGCGCGACCGATTGCAGCAACCCATCGCCGACATGATGTCCCAATGTATCGTTGATGCTCTTGAAACGGTCGAGGTCCATGAACAACACGCCGACACGGCGCTGGTTCCGCTTCGCCTGCTGGATCGCCATCTTCAGCCGGTCGAGACACAACGCGCGATTAGGCAAGTCGGTCAGGATATCGTGATGGGCCAGATGACTGATGCGCCGTTCATTATCCTTGCGTTCGCTGATATCGAGGAAGGTGGCAACAAAATGAATGACATTGCCGTCCGAATCGCGCACGGCGTTAATCACCACCCAGATCGGGAATGTGTCGCCATTCTTGCGTCGTATCCATTGCTCGCCCTGCCAGGTTCCGCGTGTTCTCGCTGTTTGCCACAGCTGTTCGAAGAATGCGTCCGGGTGGTTTCCGGAACGCAGGAATTCGGGACTACGCCCGACGACTTCGGAATATTCGTAGGAGGTTGCGCGCAGAAATGCCCGGTTGACGGTAACGATCTCTCGTTCGGCGTTGGTCACCATGATGCTTTCCGACGAAGCCTCGAACACCCTGGCCCAAAGTTCGAGCCGTGACTCCATTTGCTTGATGCGTCCGATGGGAGCAAACGTCGTCAGCACCGCGTCCTGACCCTGGTAGTTCAGACGGCGTGCCGAAAGCAGCGCCCAACGCTCATCCCCGCTGCCCTTCCAGTTCACCTCGAATTCATCGACCCCCCCGCGATCGGCCAATTGCTGGAAAAATTCGGCGCGCAACGGACGGTCCATGCCGCGTTTCCAGGGATCCGCCGCCTGGTCATGCAACCAGGCAAACGCTGGGGCGTTGGCGTGCAGGATTTCGTGCCTGGGGATCGCCGTCACCATCAACGGCATCGGGATAGCCTCCAGCAACTCGCGCTGGGCCTGCGCGGCACGGGCACTGGCGGCCAGTTCCTGTTGCGTGATCCGGAACCGGTCGAGTTGCCCAAGCATGCCGTTGAAGGCTTCGAACAGCCGTCCGAGTTCATCGCCGGAGTTCCACGAGGCGCGCAGCGAGTAGTCGGCAGTCCGACTGACCTCGCCCGCCACACCGGCAAGACGCCGGATAGGCACCGCAATCATCCGCGCCACGAAGAAGACCACGGAGAGGATGACCAGCAACAGCAGGACGGCGGCTCCGAGATGCCACCACATGCGCGTAAATAGCCGGTCGATGCGCGCCTCGAGCAACCCGTCCAGTGCCGTTCCGGCATCCTTCCATGCCATGCGGAGGCTCTCCTCCACCCGCAATTCCCCTTGCCGGATCTCCTTCGCGGAATCCGCCGCCGGCGAATCGAGGGCGGCACGCCGGGCCGCACCGCGCAACGCCTCGATCGCTGCAACCAAACGAGCCCGCGAAGGATCGAGCGCGTTTCGCAGTGACGCATCGCCGGCCGCCACAGCTTCGGAATAGTCGGAAGCCATGCCGTGCGTCAGGGCGTCCAGCCGCCCCTCGACGATCAAGTACTCGGTTTGCCGCAGTTGTCGTGTTTCCGCCGATGTTGTCAGACCGACCGCCAGTGCTTTCTCGCCGAGACGGAAGGCCACGTCGTACAACTCCGGGAAGCGCAGGACCACCAGTGACATCGTGTAGTAACTGTCCAG
>DBMG01000022.1:0-5603 GCA_002304785.1 Candidatus Accumulibacter sp. UBA704
TCGGTCTTGTTGATGTGCTGGCCGCCGGCGCCTGAGGCGCGGTAGGTGTCTATACGCAGGTCTGCCGGGTTGATCTCGATCTCGAAAGAATCGTCGATTTCAGGATAGACGAACACCGAAGCAAAGCTGGTGTGGCGCCGCGCGTTCGAGTCGAACGGCGATTTGCGTACCAGACGGTGGATGCCGGTTTCCGAGCGCAACATGCCAAAGCAATAGTCACCCGAAAGTTTGATGGTGGCGGTCTTGATGCCGGCCACGTCGCCTTCGGATTCTTCCAGCACCTCGACGGCGTAACCTTTGCGTTCACCGTATTTGACGTACATGCGCAGCAGCATCGAGGCCCAGTCCTGTGCTTCCGTTCCGCCGGCACCGGCCTGGATGTCCACAAAGCAGTTGAGCGGATCTGCCGGATTGTTGAACATGCGCCGGAACTCGAGGTTGGCGACATCCTTCTCGATTCCGCCAATATCGTCCGCAACGGCCAGCAGCGTGTCGTCGTCGTTCTCTTCGCGAGCCATGGCGAACAACTCTTCAGCATCCTTGAGGCCTTCCCCGACGCGATTGAGCGTCAACACGACGCCTTCAAGCGATTTCTTTTCCTTGCTGAGCTCCTGGGCTCGCTCGGCGTTGTCCCAGACCTTGGGATCCTCGAGTTCCCGGGAAACAGCGCTCAGTTGATCGAGCTTTTGATCGTAGTCAAAGATACCTCCGCAGCTCTGTGGCGCGCTGGGCGAGATCCACGAGCTGGTTGGAGATGATGTTGAGCTGTTCTGCTTCCATGATGATCCCGGCACGAATTCGTTAAACGCAGCATTATATACGCTGGTGGCCTGCAATTTAAGGATAACCGAACCGGATGACCGAACCGGCTGGCTGCAACTCGCGCAAATCCACATGACACGGTATCCGTCCAGCCAAAACTGCTATGATGCCGAATCACTACCGACAAGCTTGCAGAAAATGGCAAAAAGAAAATCTGTCTGGCTTCCGCAAATCGGAATTGTTGCCACCTATGTTGGCCGATCCAGCAGAATGGCCAAAGGCGGCTACAACGTCCGTGTCGTCGCAGAAGCCTGCGCCGGCAGAATGGTCGTGGAAGGCATCGGTCGCCGCGGTATTCCGGTACGCTTTACCGTCAAGCGCGAAAATCTGGCGCCGCTTCAGCCAGGTTTGTTCGATTAGTCTGATTCGCAACAGGCTCTGGCCGCCTGTCTCCAATCATTCGCTTTTCTCCATTTCGCCACCGAGTGACTTTAGCAAATCATCGAGCAAGTGGGCGACCTCGCCGGTCATCAGCGCAAAGTCGAGATCGAAACGCTCATCCTCGTTTTCGGCCTGGTTATCCGCTTCCTCCTTGAGAATGTCGAGAAACGCCAAGCGCTTGAGTTGCATTTTATCGTCGAGCACGAAAGATATCTTATCTCCCCAGGTCATTCCCAGGCGGGTGACAACCTTTCCAGCGGCAATGTGCGCCGGTATTTCCTCGCCGTCCAACGGGTGTTTGGCGTAGCGAACGACGGCATTTTCCGCTGAACGCAATTCCATATCCTGATCGATCGAAAACCCGTTTGGAGCCTCGCCGTCCGCGACCCATCCAGTCATTGCAGAGCAAGGCGACTGCATGACTTTCACGGGGGATAGCTGAAGTTTGTCTACGGACTTGTGCAAGTGCTCAATCAATTCATCGGCTTTTGCCGGAGCAGCCGCATCGATGACCAGCCATCCGTGGACGGGATCTATCCAGCAATAGGTTGTCCTCTTGCGAATAAAAGCGCGTGGCAGAAGTTCCACGGTGACCGATTCGCTTAGCTCACGAATTTCCCTGCGGCCAACGCGACGTCCTTCGTTTTCTTCAATTGTCTTGACACGTTCCTGGACGTATTGCTTGACGACCGACGCGGGCAACAGGCGCTGTTCAATGCCGAGGGCGATGAGCCACTGCCGGTTTACGGAATGAACAAACGATCCTTCCTTGCAAGGTGGAATCCAGCCAATGCTCGATTGAATGCCGCTGCCGCAGGGTTGAAGCACTTGTGCAGAGAGCTGTTCCTCGAGTGACTCGATCTGACCGTTCCAGTTGTTTTGAAGTCGGAAGACCTGAAGATTTCTGAACCACATATCAATCGGATCCGAAAAGTGGCAAATTATAGGTGAGAAGCACCGGATGCCTGCCTCCGAACCGCATTATTTCTGCAAGGCGTTTTGTTCGGAATCCCGTGAATGGTTGAATGAGGACACGACTGTGGGCCATAATACCGACATGGATGATATGCAACCAATCGATATGCGTCGTCGGATTCGCGAACTACTCTCCATCCCGGAGAGAGATCGCACTGATGCGGAATGGGACGAGTTGAACGAACTCGAAATCCGTACGGCGCCGGGGAACCGCGATTACGATCGTTCGCAGGATCGTCAATTGGAGAAGCGTCCCGGACCAATGGGTCAGGGGAGACGACCGGATCGGAACAACAAGCCGCAGGGCAACAAGAACAATGCGCCTCGTCCGCAGCAGGACGGCCGTGTTGAAGGACGGCCCGAGGGGCGCCCGGAAGGGCGCATGCTGAAAAGGCAGCATCGGCGGCCCAAGCGCCAGGGCGAGAATCAGCAGAATGCCGGGAATGTGGCCGGGAATGCAGGCGCCGTGGCCAATACACCCGAATCGGCGCCAAGCGGCGAGAAGACCGAAGGCTGACTCTCGTTTTACGCCGGTTGCCCTCCCGGATCGACCCGGCGAACGATCATCCGGTGTTCGTTTCGTCGGCCAACCACAAACATCTGCCCTTGCTTTCCTTCTGAATGGAGGAAAGCAACTGCGCGTGTTCCGCCAATTCCGTATCAGTAGCCTTCAGCACGAGCGGAACACGTTGGATGTCGGCACGTATTCCTGAAGACATTGCAGCCAGTACGGTTTCTTTCTGGTCATTTTCATCCTGATCCGCTTCCATGATCAGGCTTTCCTGGCCACGGGTCATGGCGACATAGACTTCTGCAAGGATTTCGGCATCCAGCAAGGCCCCGTGCAGGGTGCGTCTAGAATTGTCTATCCCGTAGCGTTCACAGAGGACGTTGAGGTTGTTTTTCTTGCCGGGGTGCAACTCCTTGGCAAGACGCAAGGAATCAATTACACCGCGACATACAGTCTCCACCGGTGCCATGTCCAGCAACGCCAGTTCCGCATTCAGGAATCCAATATCGAACGGTGCGTTGTGAATGATCAGTTCCGCGCCGCGCACGAAGTCGAGAAACTCTTCGGCGATGTCCGGAAAACGCGGTTTATCCTGTAAGAATTCCAGGCTGATTCCGTGTACGGCAAGTGCGCCCGCGTCGATGTCGCGGTCCGGATTCAGGTAGCGGTGGAAATGCCGATTCGTCAACCGACGGTTGCGCATTTCGACGCAGCCGACTTCGATGATCCTGTGGCCCAATCTGTGTTCAAGGCCGGTGGTTTCGGTGTCGAGAAATATCTGGCGCATGCTTTTGTCTATTCAGGAATTTGTTTGTTCGCGGCACCGTGATCTCGGCCGGCAAGCAGTTCGTCCATGCCACGATTGGCCAGTCGGTCAGCCCGTTCATTGCCGGGATGGCCGGCATGGCCTTTGACCCAGTTCCAAGTAATATCATGTTCTCCGGCCAGCAGATCCAGCCGCTGCCAAAGGTCGGCGTTTTTTACCGGTTTCTTATCCGCAGTCCGCCACCCATTGCGTTTCCAGTTGAGGATCCACTGGCTGATTCCCTTGTGTACATATTGCGAGTCGGTATGTATCTGCACCGATACTCGGCGCTTGAGGGCTTCCAGTCCACGGATGACGGCAGTCAGTTCCATCCGGTTGTTGGTTGTCTCGGTTTCGCCGCCCCAGATTTCCTTTTCGGTATCGCCCGCCTGGAGGAGAACTCCCCAGCCACCTGGGCCGGGATTTCCTCGGCAGCCGCCGTCGGTAAAGATATGGATGGGTGATTCACTGGCCACTCTTTTCAACTCCTTTGTGTGTAACGGGTGTCAGCGCTTTGGCCGGCGATTTCTTTGGGGTCCAGGCGGGCATGATCAGGCGCATCCCGCGGACGCGTTTGACAGCCCGCAGGAGATAGACTCCTCCAGCAAAGCTCCACCACCGATCACCGGCCGCTTCCAGGAAATGCAATCGCCTGAGCCACTTTTCCTGGTGGCAGGGCGGGGCGTAGCAACCGAAATTTCCCCGGTCAACCTCGAAATTCAACAGCTGCAGCCAGTCCTTGAGGCGCAGGACGGAAATATAGTCACCGTTGAGCGGAAAGGCGTCTGGACATTTCGGCAGTTTCTGACGCATTCCCCACAGCGATATCGGATTGAATCCGGTTATCACCAGCTGCCCGTCGGGAATGAGGATGCGCTCGACTTCCCGCAAAATCTGATGCGGATCGTGGCGAAACTCGAGCACGTGCGGCATCACGACCAGATCGATGCTGTTTGCCGCGAATGGCAACTCCCTGAGATCGCAAAGCACGTGGACCTGCCCAGAGTCTCCCGCGATCTGGCGCAAGGGAATCCGGTTATGAGCCAGAAGGGGTATCTGCGGCAAGCCAAGTTGCAGAGCGTTGTAGCCGAAGAGATCGTCCACCACACCGTCTATTTTGTCCTGTTCCCAGGACATGACATAGCGCCCTTGAGGGGTGGTCAGCCAGTCATCTATCCCGGTTATTGACATTTTCCGCGGTTCTTCCAAAATTAATCTATGTTCGACGTCATGCGAATTCCAGCATTCAAGGATAACTACATCTGGCTGTTGCGCAAAGGTGCTTCGGCGGTCGTAGTCGATCCCGGCGATGCCGATCCCGTCCTGGAAGTACTGGATAGCGAAAAACTCGTCCTCGATTCGATCCTTATCACGCATCACCACAAGGATCATCAGGGGGGCGTTGCGCGATTACTGGAATTTTTCCCCGCGCATGTGTTTGGGCCGGCGCAGGAGTCTATCACAGGCAGAACGCATGCTCTGCAAGGCGGGGAGCGCATTTCGCTCTCGTCGTTGGGCGCGACCATGCAGGTTATCGCGGTGCCCGGCCATACACTGGGACACCTCGCCTATTTTGGTAACGGTTGCCTATTCTGCGGCGATACGTTGTTCGCAGGCGGTTGTGGACGGATATTTGAAGGATCGCCCGCCCAGATGCATGACTCACTGATGCGCCTTGCAGCGCTTCCGGATGACACGCTGATCTACTGTGCTCACGAATATACCGAAGCAAACTTGCGCTTTGCGCTAGCGGTCGAGTCGGGTAACCGAAGCCTGGCAAGTCGCGCCAACGAAGTTGCTGTCGTGCGGGCCAAGGGCATCGCGACGGTCCCTTCCTCTCTTGCCGTCGAGAAAGCCACGAATCCGTTCCTTCGATGTCAGGTTCCCGAGGTTCGCATGGCTGCCCGAGGTCGAGGTTCTTCGTCGGACGATGATGTTGCTGTTTTTGCGGCCATTCGCGAGTGGAAAAACACGTTTTGAGCCGCGCGGTCTCGCCTATGAGGCGTCTTAGCCCGTCTGTTCAAGGGTCTTTTGCAGCGTATCGAGAACCTTGGCTGTATTAAAGGGTTTTACGATGAATCCGCTGGCGCCTCCCTGAATCGATTCCTG
>DBMG01000022.1:5695-8847 GCA_002304785.1 Candidatus Accumulibacter sp. UBA704
GCCTCTCCAATGACCTGGCAGCTCTCGCTACGCAGAATTCCGCGCAACAGGGTGCGCATCAGGTCGTTGTCGTCGACGAGAAGTACTTTGGGCGAGCGCTTGTGCATTGGGATCTTTGAAAGTTACAGAAAGAATCGGTCAGAATTCTGAGCCACGTAGGACCAATTGAGATTCTAAAGGGCAAATGCTCGCCATCCAATACGTTTCCTATCGCTTCAGGCAAATTGTGCAAGCGGCGATGGCGGGATTTAGGAGCAATCTGCCACAATGAAGAATGCGGCGTGTAGAAATCACCGATTAGTCAGCATTCCCGGGCCTCGTGCCCATCGCATCGACCGGGCAAATCGTCCAAGTGCATGGCCTTCAATCTGACGTTACACTAGCCGCGTTGATTCAGGAGGAATGAGAACCCATGTGCCAGCTTCTCGGGATGAACTGCAACGTTCCCACTGACATCTGTTTTTCCTTTACTGGATTCCAGGCACGAGGCGGCGGAACCGATGTGCATCGTGACGGTTGGGGAATCGCTTTTTTTGAAGGGAAGGGCGTACGGCTCTTTCTCGATCCGCAGCCTTCCTGTGAATCCGCGGTCGCAGAACTCGTTCGCCACTATCCGATTCGTTCGCTTAACGTAATTGCGCACATCCGCAAGGCCACGCAGGGACCGACGGGCCTGGAGAATACCCACCCTTTCATGCGCGAATTGTGGGGACGCTACTGGATCTTTGCGCACAACGGCAACTTGACTGACTACCAGCCCGAGCTTGACGGCAGTTACTTGCCCGTCGGCCAGACGGACAGCGAACGTGCTTTTTGTCATTTGCTGCAAACTCTGCGCCGCCAGTTTCCGGGCGGGCCGCCCGACAGAGTCATTCTGCGCGAGACGCTTGAGGAGTTCGCTGGAAGTGTCCGACAATACGGATCATTCAATTTCCTTCTTTCCAACGGCGATTGCTTGTTCGCGCATCGCTCGACGGACTTGTATTTCATCATCCGCCAAGCTCCGTTTGCGGTCGCGCATCTCAAGGATGAAGACGTGGCGGTCGATTTCAGTGAGGTGACGACGCCGAACGACCGAGTGGCACTGGTCGCCACCCTGCCGCTCACCGACAACGAGGCTTGGACCCCATTGCCGGTTGATCACGTCGTGCTGTTTGCAGATGGAGAGTATTCCCCGGGCCTCGTTCCTTAGAATCCGGAATCCGCAACCGCAGGAGACTAAAGAAACATGTTCTTCGAGAATTACCTGACGAAATTTTCCTGGATCGACTGGATAGGATTGGCATGGTTCCTGGCGTGTTGGCTCGGGTACGAACTGGTGGTCGAGCAAGGCTGGAGCGGCCGCAAGTCGCTGCTTGAAGAAACGCATAAACTGAGGCTTGGCTGGGGGCGCGTCATGCTCAAGCGCAATCCGCGAATCGTGGACGTGGCGCTGATCGGGAATCTGCTGCCGAGTCTGTCGTTTTATGCCAATACGTCCATTTACATTATCGCTGCATTGTTCGCGGCGCTTGGAACGCTCGACCAACTGATGGCCATGGCCTCCGAATTGCCTTTTGCAAAAGTTATATCGCGCGAAGCAACGGAAATCAAGCTATTGATTCTGATAGGTGTTTTTGTCGTTGCGTACTTCAAGTTCACTTGGTCCTTGCGACAATTCAATCTTCTCTCGATCACCCTCGGGTCGGTCCCCCAGGAAGCGAGCGAAGAAGAACAGGAAAGACACGCGCAGAAATTCGCTGCCGTCAATTCATGTGCGGGAAACGATTTCAACCGCGGGCTTCGAGCCTATTACTTCGGCATGGCAGTGATGTCGTGGATGGTTTCCCCATGGCTTTTCATATTTTCCACGCTGGTCATCGTGTTTGTCCTTGCCCGGCGCGAGTTTTCCTCACCGATTCTCAAGGCGTTGACCGACAATTGAAATCAACCTCGGCGGTCCGCGACCGATGCACCCGAATCTCCGATCACATTCCGTAAATACGCTGCCGATTGGTAGGCCTTGCCATTTGCAGGCATGTTCCAACTGAATCCTGAAATGAAAGGACGACAAACATGGAAATGATATCGGACAGTTTTGAGCATTCCGATGCGCTAGTGCTGTTTGGTGTTACTGGTGATCTAGCGCGAAAGAAGATCTTCCCGGCTCTCTATGCCATGGCTAAACGGCGAGCGCTCTCCGTTCCGGTCATAGGAGTGGCCTCTTCGAACTGGACTCTGGCTCAACTCCATGAGCGAGCCACTGAAAGCATCAAGGAGAACGGAGGGATAGACGATCCTGAAGCGATGCAGTTGCTCCTGTCACGGCTCAGCTATGTGAGCGGCAACTACAAGAACCCACAGACTTTCGCGTCGCTAAAGGAAGCGCTTGGCACGGCACGCCGTCCTGTCCACTATCTCGCCATTCCCCCCGCGCTTTTCGAAACGATGATCAAGGGACTGGGAGATTCCGGCTTGGCGGAAAACGCACGAGTCATCGTCGAGAAGCCGTTCGGACGCGATCTCGCGTCGGCGCGCGAACTCAATCGCATTGCGCGTTCAGTGTTTATCGAAGATTCGATATTCCGCATCGATCACTTCCTTGGCAAGGAAGCGATCATGAACATTCTGTATTTCCGCTTTGCCAACTCTTTCCTCGAGCCGATCTGGAACCGCAACTACATCTCCAGCGTAAAGATCACGCTTTCGGAAAACTTTGGCGTCGAGGGCCGCGGTGCGTTCTACGAGACGGCTGGATGTCTGCGCGACGTAATCCAGAATCACCTTTTCCAGATCGTGGCGCTGCTCGCCATGGAACCACCGGCCTACCGAGGATACGGCGCGATCCACGGAAAAACGGCCGAGGTATTCCGCGCCATGAGGCCGCTCAAGGCAGACGACATGGTGCGCGGTCAATATGAAACCTACAGGACGGAAGCAGGCGTTGCCCCGGATTCGGATGTCGAAACCTACTGCGCTGTGCGGCTGTTCATCGATTCGTGGCGCTGGGAAGGAGTTCCCTGGTACATCCGCTCGGGCAAGTTTCTTGCCGAAACCGCCGCGGAAGTCATTGTTCAGCTAAAACCCCCGCCTCAACGATTGTTCGCCGATTCACAACCAGCGGGGCCGGCCAACTACCTGCGTTTCCGGTTGTCGCCCCGCTCGGCCATCGC